>NZ_JBEZJP010000002.1:0-76872 GCF_040653175.1 Actinomadura sp. NPDC048032 | reverse complement strand
GCCGACGAGCACTGGATCGGTTGTGTCCCGGTCGGCGGGAGCACCACGGCCGCCGTCCACGACCCGGCGACGGGCCTGCGGTCGGGCGAGGTCGTGCTCGGGCGGCGCGCCGAGGTGGACCTGGCGGTGGGGACCGCCGCGCGGGCGTTCGAGTCGTGGTCGGAGGTGTCGCTGAGCCGGCGGGCGCGGATCATGTTCGCGCTGCGCGACCTGCTGGAGCGGCACGAGGACGAGCTGGCCCGCCTGGTCACCGCCGAGCACGGCAAGGTCCTGGACGACGCGCGCGGGGAGGTCGTGCGCGGCCGGGAGGTCGTCGAGTTCGCGTGCGGGATCGCGCAGGTGCTCAAGGGCGAGTACTCCGACCAGGTGTCGTCCGGGGTGGACGCGTTCTCGTTCCGGCAGCCGCTCGGCGTGTGCGCGGGGGTCGTCCCGTTCAACTTCCCCGTGATGGTCCCGCTCTGGATGCACCCGATCGCCATCGCCTGCGGCAACACGTTCGTGCTGAAGCCGAGCGAGCGCGTGCCCTCCGCCTCCAACCTGGTCGCCGAGCTGTACGCGCAGGCCGGGCTGCCGGACGGGGTGTTCAACGTGCTGCACGGCGACCGCGAGACCGCCGACGCGCTGATCACCCACCCGGACGTGGCGGCGGTGTCGTTCGTCGGGTCCACGCCCGTCGCGCGGCACGTCCACGAGGCGGCGGGCTCCGCCGGGAAGCGGGTCCAGGCCCTCGGCGGCGCGAAGAACCACGCGGTGGTCCTGCCCGACGCCGACCTCGACCTGGCCGCCGACCAGATCACGGCGGCGGCGTACGGATCGGCGGGCCAGCGCTGTATGGCGGTCTCCGTCGCGGTCGCCGTGGGGGCCGCCGCGGACCCGCTGATCGAGCGGCTCGCGGTCCGGGCCCGCGCGATCCGGGTGGGTCCTGGCGACGACCCGGCGAGCGAGATGGGGCCGCTGATCAGCGAGGCGGCGCGGCAGCGCGTCACCGGCCACGTCGAGGACGCCGAGCGGGCCGGCGCGAAGCTCGTCGTGGACGGCCGCGGCGCGGCCGGCCCCGGGTTCTTCGTCGGTCCCTGCCTGCTCGACGGCGTCGCCACCGGCATGGCGGCCTACCAGGAGGAGATCTTCGGACCGGTCCTGCTGGTGCTGCGCGCCGAGACCCTCGACGAGGCGATCGAGCTGATCAACGCCAACCCCTACGGCAACGGGACGGCGATCTTCACCTCGTCCGGGGAGGCGGCGCGGCGGTTCCAGCGCGCCGTGCACGTCGGGATGATCGGCGTGAACGTCCCCATCCCGGTGCCGATGGCGTTCTACTCCTTCGGCGGCTGGAAGGCGTCCCTGTTCGGTGACACCCACGTCCACGGGGCCGAGGGGGTGCGCTTCTACACCCGCGCCAAGGCCGTCACGTCCCGCTGGCCCGTCCCCGCCGTGGCCGATGGGGCCTCCTCAATGGCCTTCCCCACGGCGCGGTGAGGAGCCGCGCACGGTGGTGAGCGCCTCGCCGAGGGACAGGAGGTCGGCGTACTTGGCGCCGAGGTCCAGCAGGTTCGCCTCGTGCAGGCGGGGATCCCGGTCGCCGCAGGCCTCGGCCACCACCAGCGGGCGGAACCCGTGCTGCAGCGCGTCGGTCGCGGTGGCGCGGATGCAGCCGCTGGTGGTGAGCCCGCAGATCAGCACGGTGTCGATGCCGGACGCGGTCAGGGTGGCCGCCAGCGACGTGCCGTGGAACGCGCTCGCGTACTGCTTGGTCACCACGGTCTCCCCGGGGCGGGGGGCCGCCCCCTCGGCGAAGTCGCCGAGGGGGCTGCCCTCCTCGAACACGCGGAGCGCGGGGATCTTGCGGCGGAACAGGCCGCCGTCCGCGCCTCCAGGCTGGTAGCTCACCCGGGTGAACAGCACGGGCAGCCCGGTCGCCCGTGCCGCCTCGATCAGGCTCGCGGCGGCGGCCACCGCGCCCTCGACCGGGGCGCGCAGCGGCGACCCGTCCGCCAGGTAGGCGCGGACGAGGTCCACCGCCAGCACCGCCGGCGACCGGCCGCAGCCGAGGCCGCGGCCGAATCCCGACGCGCGGTAGCCTGCGGCGAGGTCGTCGCTCACCGGCGGTCCCGCAGCGCGGCGGCGGACCGCACGTCGACCGGCGGGCGCGGCGCGGGAAGGCCCGTCTCCTCCTCACAGCGGGCGAGGATCTCTTCCAGCGGCGGACCCATGTCGAACACCGGGATCTCCGTCCGCTCCGCGGCCATCCTCGCCCGCAGCAGGCCGGTGGCCTCCTCGTCGAGGACGCCTCCGGCGGTACAGACGACGCCGTAGCCGTCGCGCGCGCCGTCCGCGGTGACCAGGCCGCGCAGGACCTCCAGCGCGACCAGCTCGGCGGGACGGGCGAGCGGGTCGCCCCACCCGCCGCCGCCCCAGGTCACGAAGTGCAGGACGTCCCCGGGCCCGACCGCGACATCGTGGATCTTGCTGGGCAGCACCTCCCGGGTGCCGTCCGCCCGCTCGATCCACTTGCGGCCCCGCTCGCCCGGGCGCCCGCCGTTCACGCCCCACGGGTAGGTGAGCCAGCGGTCGTCGTGGATCGCGATCGTGCCGGGCTCCTCGAAGCGGTACGCGACGTCGACCCCGTTGCCGCCCCGGTGCAGGCCCGCGCCGCCGGAGTCGGCGATCGTCTCCCACCGCTCGACGCGCAGCGGGTAGTACGACTCCAGGTACTCGCAGGGGATGTTGACGAACGACGGCCACAGCGAGTGCCCGTCCGGGCCGTCCCCGACGGGGCGCCCCGGCACGCCGCCGAACCCGATCGAGTACAGCTGGAACCACTCGCCCTCGCGCGGCCCCGAGCTGTAGTGGCCCGAGTACATGAAGTGCGGCGAGGACGAGAAGCCGGCCGCGTTGAGGATCTCCGGGTTGGTCTGGCCGAGCAGCCCGCCGAACAGGTCGAACACCCGGCCGATGCCGTGGTTGCGGGCGTTCAGCGCCGCCGGGTGGCGCGGCTTCCAGAACGAGTCCTCGGGGATCGTCACGTCGATCAGCGGGTAGAAGCCGTCGTTCCAGAGGATCTGCGGGTCCGCGACGGTGATCACGTAGATGCCGAAGAACATCCGGACGAGGTTCTCGTTGATGAAGTAGTTCACCGGCCCGACGGCCTGCGGAGCGGCGTGCGAGAAGTCCAGATGGATCTTCTCTCCGGTCCGGGTGAGCGAGATCTTCAGCTCGTACGGGCCGTACCCGCAGCCGTCGTCGCAGATGTAGTCGGCGAACTCCAGCGTCCGGCCGTCCTCGAAGAGGGTGGCCAGCAGCACCTTCATCGCCTGGTAGTTGCGGTCGAGCAGGGCGTCCAGCGCCGACAGGTACGTCTCGACGCCGAACCGGGCGCACAGTTCGGAGACCCGCCGCGCGGCCGTGGTGCACGCGGCGACCAGGCCGTTCAGGTCGGCGCGGTTCCAGTCGGGCATGCGCACCTGGTTGAGGATGATGCGCAGCGCCGGCTCGTTCAGCACGCCGCCCTCGTACAGTTTGAACGGAGGGACGACCACGCCCTCCTCGTAGATGGTGCGGGCGTCGGCGGGCATCGAGCTGGGCGTCTTGCCGCCCACGTCCGACATGTGCCCGAACATCGAGGACCAGCCGACCAGCCGGCCCTCGTGGAAGATCGGCACCACCAGCAGCCAGTCGTTGGCGTGGCTGATCGCGGCCCCGCACGCGTACGGGTCGGACGTCATGAGGATGTCGCCCTCGCCGATCGTCCCGTCGAAGTTCTCCAGGAAGTCGGGGACCGAGAGCCCGAACTGGCCGACGACCATCTTCCCGGACGGGTCGGCGATCAGCGGGAACTCGTCGTGCTGCTCGCGGATGCCCGGGGACAGCGCGGTGCGGAAGAGCACCTCGTCCATCTCCTGGCGGGCGTTGCGCAGCGCGTTCTCGATGATGTCCAGGGTCACCGGGTCGACGTCGACGCGGCCGGCCGGCGCGGTCGCGGTCTGCAGGATCTCGGCCATCAGCCCTCCTCGTTCAGCGGACGGATCAGCAGGCTGCCGCTGGGGTGCACGGTCGCGGCGTGCCCGGCCAGCACGAGGGTGGTGGAGTCCATCTCCACCACCACGGCCGGCCCGGCCACGACGTCACCGGAGAGCAGCTTGGAACGGTCGTAGATGCGGGCGGGCGTCGTGGCGCCGTCCATCCACACCTCGGTCTCGCGGACGAGCGCGGCGGACGGGTCGCCCGACCCCTCCGGCAGGACGCGCCAGGCGACCCGCGGGCGCGGACCGCTCACCGTGACCCGCAGGTTGATCACCTCGCGCTCGTTGCCGAGCAGGAAGGAGAACAGCCGCTCGTGCTCGGCGTCGAACGCGGCGCCGAGCCCGGCCAGCAGCTCGCCGTCGACGGTGGCACGGTCCACCTCGACCGGGATCTCGAAGCCCTGCCCGTGGTAGCGCAGGTCGATCTGGTACGTCGCGGTCTGGCTCGCGCGCGGCACGCCCTCCGCCTCCAGCCGCGCGGCGGCGGCGTCGGCCAGTTCGGCGAGCGCGGTGCGCAGCTCGTCGTCGTCGAGGGTGGAGAAGCGGCGCACCATCGTGCGGGCGCTCTCGTCGCGCGGGCAGGTGGTCGCGTCGCCGTAGGCGCACAGGACGCCCGGCGACGGCGGAACGATCACCGGCCAGGAGCCGGTCAGCCGGCCGAGGGCGTTGGCGTGCAGGGGGCCCGCGCCGCCGAACGACATCAGCGCGAAGTCCCGGGGGTCGTAGCCCTGCCGGACGCTGATCAGGCGGAGCGCGCCGAGCATGTTCTCGTTGACGATGTCGATCACGCCGGCCGCCGCGGCCTCGACGCTCGGCAAACCCATCGCGTCGGCGATGGAGCGCATCGCCTTGCGGGCGGCCTCGGCGTCCAGCGCGATCTCGCCGCCGGCCAGCCGCGTCGGGAGGTAGCCGAGCACGACGTTGGCGTCGGTCACGGTCGGGTCGGTGCCGCCCGCCCCGTAGGCGGCGGGGCCCGGGTCGGCGCCCGCCGACTGCGGGCCGACCCGCAGCGCCCGGGTCAGCTCCGGGACGTGCGCGATCGAGCCGCCGCCCGCGCCGACCGTGCGGACGTCCACGCTGGTGGCGCGGACGGTGAGGTCGCCGACGGTGGTCTCCCGGCCGATCCGGGGGCGCCCGCCGAGCACCAGCGCGACGTCGGTGGACGTGCCGCCCATGTCGAAGGTGAGGAAGTCGGGGAACCCGGCCTGCTCGGCGAACCAGACCGCGCCCGTCACCCCGCCGGCCGGGCCGGACAGCAGCAGCGAGACCGGGTCCTCGGCCGCCTTGGCGGCCTTGGTGAGCCCGCCGTCGCTGCGCAGCACCGACAGCGGCGCGTCGATCCCGCTGGCGCTCAGCGACCGGTCCAGGTTGCCCACGTACCGGGCCACCTCGGGCTGGACGTAGCTGTTCGCCACGGTGGTGACGGTGCGTTCGTACTCCCGCATCTCCGGCAGGACGTGGCTGGACAGCGACACCGGCACCCCGGGCAGCTCCTCGGCGGCGAGCTCCGCCACCCGCCGCTCGTGCGCGTCGTTCGCGTAGGAGTTGATCAGCGAGACGGTCAGGGCCTCGATGCCGGCGCCGCCGAGCCGCCGCAGCTCCGCCCGCGCGCGGTCCTCGTCCAGCGGGGCGACGACCGAGCCGTCGGCGGCGATCCGTCCCGGGATCTCCACGGTGTGCTCCAGCCGGGCCAGCGGCTCCGGCTTCGGCCAGATGATCCAGCCGGCGAGGCCGCCGGGGACGAACGACCGGCCGATCTGCAGGACCTGCCGGAACCCCTCGGTGGTCACCAGCCCGACCCGGGCGCCCCGGCCCTGGAGGATCGCGTTGGTCGCCACGGTGGTGCCGTGCAGGACGTGCGCCACCTCGCGCATCTCGATCCCGGCGTCCCGGCACACCTTGCGGATGCCGTTCAACACGCCCTCCGACTGGTCCGCCGGAGTGGACGCCGTCTTGGCGCGGTGGCTGACGCCGGTCCGCTCGTCGACCAGCAGCACGTCGGTGAACGTGCCGCCCACGTCGACGCCCAGTCGATAACCCATCTGCTCTCCCGGTGCTGTGCTCAGATGACGCCGCGCTGCGACAGTGCGGCGATCTCGTCTTCTGGTAGGTCGAGGAGGCCGCCGTAGACCTCCCGGTTGTGCTCGCCGAGCCCGGGTCCGGGCCGGCGGACCGACCCCGGGGTCTCGCTGAGCCTGGGGAACGCGTTGTGCATCGGGAGCTCGCCGAAGTCCGGGTGGACGAGGCGCACGATCGCCTCCCGGGCGGCGAAGTGGGGATCGTCGAACATGTCCTTGGCGGTGTAGATGCGGCCGGCCGGGACGCCGCCGGCGTGCAGCCGCTCCAGCAGCTCCCCGGTCCCGATCCCGGCCGACCAGGCCGAGATGATCTCGTCCAGCTCGGCCATGTTCCGGCCCCGGTCGGCGTGCCCGGCGAACCGGGGGTCGGCGCTCAGCTCGGGCCGCCCCATCGTCGCGGCGAGCCGTCCGAACACGGTGTCCTGGTTGGCGGCGATGAGGATCATCTCGCCCGACGCGGTCGGGTAGACGTTGCTGGGCGAGACGTTGGGCAGCACGGACCCGGTCCGCTCGCGCTGGTACCCGGCGACCGCCCACTCGGGCAGCAACGACTCCATCATCGCCAGCACCGCCTCGTAGATCGCCGAGTCGACGACCTGGCCGCGTCCGGTGGCGTGCCGGCGGTGGACGGCGACGAGCGCGCCGATCGTGGCGAACACCGCCGCCAGTGAGTCGCCCAGCGAGATCCCTGCGCGGGCGGGCGCGCCGCCGGGGTCGCCGGTGACGTAGCGGATCCCGCCCATCGCCTCGCCGATCGACCCGTATCCGGCCCGGGGCGCGTAGGGGCCGGTCTGCCCGAACCCGGACACGCGCACCAGGATCAGTCCGGGGTTCGTCTCGCGGAGCCGGTCGAAGTCCATCCCCCAGCGCTCCAGCGTGCCGGGGCGGAAGTTCTCGACCACGATGTCGGCGCGCCCGATGATCCGCCGGGCGAGGTCCTGGCCCTCGGGGGTGCGCAGGTCGCAGGTCACCGACTTCTTGTTGCGGGCGACCACCGGCCACCACAGGGACTTGCCGTGCGGCTTCTCGCGGCCCCACTGGCGCATCGGATCGCCGGCGCCGGGCGACTCCAGCTTGATCACCTCCGCGCCGAAGTCGCCGAGCAACTGGCCGCAGAACGGTCCGGCGAGCAGCTGCCCCATCTCCACGACGCGCAGGTCGGCGAGCGGGCCCCTGGCGTCCGGCGCGGCGCCGTCGTGCGTTGACATCTACCCGGTCCTCGTTTCCGTGTGGTCGTTCCGGTCGTCCGGGGCGGGGGCGGCGCGCAGCAGCACCGCCTTGGCGGCGAGCACGTGCGCCCGCATCACCGACTCGGCCCACGTCCCGTCCCGGGCGCGCAGCGCGGCGGCCAGCTCGCGGTGGTGGGCGGAACTGCGGGCCAGGTCGGCGGGGGAGTAGCGGTGGAAGGTCCGCATCACGAGCGGGAGCTGCACCACCGCGTTGAGCATGGACACGAGCCGGCCGCTGGCGGCGGCGGCGCGGACGATGTCGTGGAACTCGGCGTTGAGCTCGGCGACCCGGTCCAGGTCCTGGCCGGCGCCCGGCTCGACGGCGGCCTCCATCAGGCGGCACAGCTCGTCCATCCGGTCCACGTCGGCGTCGGTGACGCGGGCGGCGGCGCGCCGCGCGGCGGCGCTCTCCAGCAGCATCCGCAGGTCGTAGATCTCCTCCAGGTCCTCGGCCGTCCAGTCCGGGACCCGCGCGCCGCGGTGCGGCAGCACCTCCACCAGGCCCTCGACCTCCAGCCGCCGCAGCGCCTCCCGGACGGGCGTCCTGCTGGAGCCGGTGGCCTCGGCCAGCTCGGCCTCGCCGAGGCGCGCCCCGGGCGGGTGGACGCCGTCGAGGATGTCGGCGCGCAGCCGTGTGTAGACACGGTCCACGGCACGGACCATCCGAACCTCCTCCGGTCGATTGCATGCAAGATAGACAGAACGTGAGCCTTGACACAAGAGACTTCGCAGGACAATCCTGCAGATGGCTCTGGATTGCATACAAAGGATGCTCATGGTCGAGATCATCGAGGTGGCGCCCCGGGACGGGCTGCAGAACGAGTCGGCGATCCTCGCGACCGCCGACAAGGTGCGGCTCATCGAGCGCAGCGTCGCGGCGGGCCTGCGGCGGATCGAGGCCGTGAGCTTCGTGAACCCGAAGCGGGTCCCGCAGATGGCCGACGCCGAGGCGGTGATGGAGCGGCTCCCCAGGCCGGACGGCGTCAGCTACGCGGGGCTCGTCCTCAACCGGCGCGGGCTCGACCGCGCGCTCGCCGCCGGAGTGGACGAGATCAACGTCGTCGTGGTGGCCACCGACGAGTTCAGCCGGCGCAACCAGGGCTGCACGGTCGAGGAGGGCGTCGCCGCCTGGGCCGCCATCGCCGCGGACGCCGGCGCCGCCGGCGTCCGCCGCACCGTCACGATCGCCGCGGCCTTCGGCTGCCCCTTCGAGGGCGAGGTCCCCGCGGACCGCGTGCTCGACCTGGTCCGGCGGGTCGCCGAGAGCGGGCCCGACGAGATCGCCGTGGCCGACACGATCGGTGTCGGCGTCCCCGCCCAGGTCCGTGCGCTGCTGACGGGCGCCGCGGAGATCGCCCCCGGCGTGCCGCTGCGCTGCCACTTCCACAACACCCGCAACACCGGCTACGCCAACGCCCTCACCGCGCTCGACTGCGGGGCGAGCGCCCTGGACGCCAGCGCCGGCGGCTTCGGAGGCTGCCCGTTCGCGCCCGCCGCCACCGGCAACATCGCCACCGAGGACCTGCTGTACGCCCTGGACCGCTCGGGCGTCGACACCGGCGTCTCGATGTCCGCGGTCGCCGAGACGGCGGCCTGGCTCGGCGACCGCCTCGGCAGGCCGGTCCCGGCCCTGCTCGGCCGCGCGGGTCCGTTCCCCGCCGGAGCGGCGGTGCGGGACGGCTAGGGGGCGAGCAGGCCGTCGTCGCGGATCGTGCGGAGGACGTCGCGGGCCGCTTCGAGCGTGCGGTCGATGTCCTCCGCCGTGTGGGCGGCGGAGATGTGGTTGCGCTTGAGCGACAGGGGGAGCATCAGGAAGCCGCGGTCGGTCATGCGGCGGTGGAACGCCACGTAGGCGGCGTCGTTGTTGCGCATGAGGTCGCGGTAGCCGCGGATCGGGCCCTCGGTGAAGTAGAGGGCGAACACGCCGCCGAAGCCCGCCGCGGTCCCCGCGATGCCCAGTTCCTCGCAGATGCCGGTGAGCCCGGCGCGCACACGGTCGCCGAGGGCGTGGGTGCGCTGGTAGAAGTCCGGGTGGTCGCGCAGGTAGGTGATGGTGGCGATGGCCGCCGCGGAGGAGACCGGGTTGCCGTTGAAGGTCCCGGCCAGCAGCACGTCGCCGCCCGCGGAGCTGAAGCGCTCCATCAGCCGCCGGGGTCCGGCGAGGCCGGCGATCGGGTACCCGTTGCCCATCGCCTTGCCGAAGGTGGTCAGGTCCGGCAGCACGCCGCAGACCTCCTGGTAGCCGCCCGGCGCGTGGCGGAAGCCGGTGATCACCTCGTCGAAGACCAGCAGGGAGCCCCGCTCGGCGGTCAGGGCGCGCAGCCCCTCCACGAACTCCCGGTCGGGCACCAGGGCGCCGACGTTGTGGGGGATTGGCTCCATGATCACTGCCGCGATCCGGTCCGGATGCCGCTCGTAGAGGGCGCGCACGGACTCCAGGTCGTTGAACTCGGCGATGAGCGTGGAGTCCAGCGCCTCCGGCAGGATGCCGCGCGACAGGGGGTCCTCGCCGTAGGCGCGGTCCGGCGCGGAGATCACGTTGCGGGCGACGGCGTCGTGCCAGCCGTGGAAGCCGCCCTGGAACTTGACGATCAGCGGGCGGCCGGTGACGGCCCGGGACAGCCGGACCGCCTGCGCGGTGGCCTCGCTGCCCGACATCGCCGAGATCATCTGCTCGGCGGACGGGATCGTCTCGACGACCAGCCGGGCGAGCTCGATCTCGGTCTCGGTGACGCCCCAGCCGACCAGGTCGAGCCCGCCGACGGCGGCGCGCACCGCGTCGTCCACCTCGGGCGCGGCGTGGCCCAGCAGGATCGCGCCGAACGCCGCGTGGTAGTCGAGGTAGCGGCGGCCGTCGGCGTCGGTGACATGCGCCCCGGACGCCGCGGTGAGCGCGTGCGGCGCGCCGACCAGGCGGGTCGCGGAGTTGACGCCGCCGGGGATCACGGTCCGCGCGGCGGCGAGCAGTTCCACGCCGCGCGATCTCTGCCCGGCCAGCTCGGCGGTGGTCATTCTGGGAGCCCCCAAGTGGTTGACGAAGATGGTCAGAGCCGTTCGGTCGAATAGTTCATGGAAAGGTGTTCCATGTCAACAGTCCAGAAATCAGGCTCGTTCTGACCAGGGTGAGCTCAGAGTTTTTCCGGCCGACCCTTGACATGGGAATGGTCTGACGATCAGGATCCGTCGGCATGGAATCCCATTCCGTGCCGCTTCCGGTGCTGGTCGTCGGCACCGGTTTCATCGCCGCGCAGCACGCCGCGGCGATCCATGCCGAACCCCGGCTGGAGCTCGTCGGCGTGGTCGACGTCGACCCGGCGCGGGCCGCCGCGGCGTCCCGCGCCAACGGCGGCGTCCCGGCCTTCACCGACCTCGCCGCGGCGCTGGCCGGGACCGGCGCGGGCGGCTGCGTCGTGTGCACTCCGAACGACACGCACGCCGGCATCGCCGTCCAGATCGCCGAGGCGGGCGCCCATCTGCTGATCGAGAAGCCGCTCGCGACCGGGGTGGCCGGGGCCCGGCGCGCCGTGGAGGCGTTCGCCGCGGCCGGGCGGGTGCTGATGCCCGCGCACAGCCACCGCTACTACGACTACGCGCGGACGGTCCGGGACGTCCTGCGCTCCGGCGAGCTCGGCACGGTCGACCTCGTCCGGCTGTCCATCCTCGGCGGCTGGATCTGGCCGGACTGGCGCGGCTGGATGCTCGACCCCGTCCGGTCCGGCGGCCATGCCCTGCACAACGGCGTCCACCTGCTGGACCTCGTCACCTGGTGGACGGGCGACACCCCGGAGACCGTGTACGCGCGCGGCCGCCGCCAGACCGCCGCCGAACTCGGCGTCCACGACTACCTGGAGATGACGGTCGCGTTCAGCGGCGGCGCGACCGCCGTGTGCGAGATGAGCCGCGGGCACCGCCCGGCCTCGCTCGCCCGCCGCGACGTGGTGGTCGCCGGCACCGGCGGGATCCTCACGCTCCCCTGGGACGGCGAGGCCGGGACCGTCACCGACGAGACGGGAACCTCCCTGCTCCCGCCCGGCGGCGCCGACGGTTTCGCCGCCCAGATCGGCGCCTGGGCCGACGCCGTCACCGGAGGCCCGCAGGCCGTGACCGGCGCGGACGGGCTGCTGGCCGTGGCCATGGGCGTCGCCGCCGAACGATCGATCGCGACCGGTGCGCCCGTCCGGCTCGCCGACGTCCTGAAGGAGGCGCCCTGATGCGCGCGCTGAGGGTGCTGCCCTGGGGGTCCGGCGGGTTCGGGACCCAGGACCACCAGCACGACATGTACCTTCCCGCGTTCCACGAGCACGCCGGGTTCACGGTCGCGCGGAGCGGGCTCACCGACCTCGCGGCGGCCGTCCGGGAGTCGGGCGCCGAGGTCGTGTCCGTGTGCGCGCCGCCCGCCGAGCGCGCCGCCACCGTCGTCGAGGCCCTGCGTGCCGGCTGCCACGTCCTCGCCGACAAGCCGCTCGCCCTGGACGTCGCCGGGGTCGAGGCGATCGCCGCGGTGGCGGCGGAGACGGGCCTGGTCTGCATGCCCGCGCACCACCACCGGTTCGGCGCGGCCGTCCAGGCCGCTGGAAGGGCGCTCGCCTCGGGACGCGTCGGGCTGCCCTGGAACGTGCAGGCCGACTTCCTCGTCGACGGCGGCGACCCCTGCCCGGACGGGGAGCTCGCCAACTTCGGCCTCTACCCCGTGGACGTGGTGCGGGCCCTCACCGGTCAGGCCGTCCGCCGCGTGCACGCCCTGCCGGCCGGCGGGCGCGGCGCGATCACCGTCCTGCTGCTCGACCACGAGCACGGCCTGACCAGCACGATCACCGTCGGCCGGCTGCGCGGCACCGCGGACGCCCCGGGCATGGCGCTGCACCGCTACCGCGTCAGCGGGTCCGGCGGGGTCATGGACGTCGACGCCGCCCGCCCGGGCGCGTCCCTGCGGACGGTGACGGGCAACCGCGCCGCCTGGCACGGCCCCGGCACCGTCGGCCGGATGCTCACCGCCCTGCACACCGCCGTCGTCACCGGGCGCCCGCCGGAGGCCGGCCCGGCCGACGCCCTCGCCGCGCTGCGCGTCACCCGCGCCGCGGCCCGCTCGCTCGCCCTCGGCACGCCCGTGCCGATCGACTCCCCGGAGGTCTGATCCATGAAGTTCGCGACGTACCGCCTGCCGGACGGCACGGTCCGCCACGGCGAGGTCGTCGACGGCGGCCGCGTCACCGACCTCGGGCCCGGGGACCTCTCACCCGTGGTCG
Source organism: Actinomadura sp. NPDC048032 (assembly GCF_040653175.1). Lineage (NCBI taxonomy): Bacteria > Bacillati > Actinomycetota > Actinomycetes > Streptosporangiales > Thermomonosporaceae > Actinomadura > Actinomadura sp. NPDC048032. The sequence goes on along the minus strand of NZ_JBEZJP010000002.1, from coordinate 64,300 downwards.
CCGCGCTGGCCGGCGGCGGGCCCGGCTCGGTGCCGTCCGGCGAGCCGGCCCGCGCCCTGGACGAGGTGACCCTCCTCGCGCCGCTGCTGCGTCCCGGCAAGGTCCTCGCGGTCGCCGCCAACTACCAGGAGCACGTGACCGAGACGGGCGGGGAGCCGATCGACAAGGCGCGGATCTCGCCGCGGCTGTTCATCAAGCCCGCCACCTCCGTCAGCGGCCCCGGCGAGGAGATCGCGCTGCCGTCCGTCAGCCCCAGCGTCGACTGGGAGGCGGAACTGGTCGCGGTCATCGGGAGCGGCGGCAGGGACATCCCCGTCGAGGACGCCCTCGCCCACGTCGCCGGCTACACAGTCGGCAACGACGTGTCGGCGCGGCGGATGGACTACGGCCACGAGCGCGACACCGCCGACCCGGCGGTCGCGTTCTTCGACTGGCTGAACGGCAAGTGGCTCGACGGGTTCGCCGCGCTCGGCCCCTACCTCGTCACCGCGGACGAGGTGCCCGACCCGCAGAAGCTCGAGGTGACCCTGGAGGTCAACGGGCGGGTCCGGCAGCACGGCGACACCGGTCAAATGATCTTCAGCGTCGCGGAGCTGGTGGCGTTCGCGTCCCGGCTGATGACGCTGGAGCCCGGCGACGTGCTCTACACCGGCACGCCGTCCGGGGTGGGACTGGCATCGGGGGAGTTCCTGTCCGCAGGCGACGAGATGACCGTGCGCGTGAGCGGGCTCGGAAGCCTGGTGAACCGCGTCCGCTGAGCGGACCAGTGGCCGGGCGCGCTCCCGGCCACCGCCGAGAAGAGGCAAGTCAATGACCATTCGTTCCGGCAGACCGACGGCCGGCGCGACCCGGCGGGCCGTCGCGGCCGTGCTGGGCGGCGCCCTCGCGGCAGCCGCGCTCGCCGCCTGCAGTTCCGACCCGACGCAGAAGTCCTCCGGCGGCGACGCCGGCGTGCTGAACATGTACCTCTACCAGAAGCCGAAGACGTTCAGCCCCCTCGCGCCGAACAACGGCCCCGACCAGCTCGTCATGTCGTTCGTCTTCGACTCGCTGTACGGCGCGGACGCGTCCTACGGGCTGAAGCCGCACCTGGCCGCCGCGGCGCCGGAGGTGTCCGGCGACGCCAAAACGATCACTTTCAAGCTGAAGCCCGGCCTGAAGTGGAGCGACGGCAAGCCGCTCACCTCCAAAGACGTGGTCTTCACCTACACCGCCCTCGCCGACCCGGCGACGGGCAGTGCCCAGGCGGGCAAGTTCGCCGCGGTGACCGGCGCGAAGGCCCTGGCGGACGGCAAGGCCGACTCGCTAGCGGGGGTGACCGCGCCCGACGCCGCCACCGTGAAGATCACCACGACGCGGCCGGCGGCGGGCCTGCCCGGACTGATCGGCGGCACCCCGATCCTGCCGGAGCACGTCCTCGGCGGCGTCCCGGCGAAGGGGCTCGGCGACAACGGGTTCTTCACCAAGCCGGCCGTGGGCTCGGGGGCGTTCACCTTCGTCGACTACAAGACCGACCAGTACGTGGAGCTGAAGGCCAACCCCCACTTCCGGGAACCGGTGTCGATCAAGAAGGTGTACCTGAAGCCGGTGACCTCGGACGTGGCCACCGCGCAGCTGCGCACCGGCGAGATGGACCTCACCCAGGTCTCGCCGACCGACCTGCCGACCGTCAGGAAGATGGACGGCGTCAAGGTGGTCTCGGCCAAGAGCCCCGGCTACACCCGGATCGCGCTCAACCAGACCCAGGGCCGGTTCAAGGACGCGCGCGTCCGGCAGGCCCTCCTCACCGCGATCGACCGCGCGGGCCTGGTCGGCAAGGTGCTCGGCGGGGCGGGCACGGTCGTGAACTCCAGCTTCTACGGGGACGCCGGCGCGTCGGCGAAGGAGGCCTACGCCTACGACCCCGGGAAGGCCAAGAGCCTGCTCGCCGCCGCCGGCTGGGACGGCTCCAAGCCCGTCACGCTGTCGTGGATCCCCGGGCAGCGCGACCGCGACACCGCCGTGACGGTGATCCAGAGCCAGCTCAAGGCCGTCGGCGTGAACGTGGAGCTCAAGCAGGTGCAGGCGGACGAGCTGCTCTCCTCCTACGAGAAGAAGTCGTTCGACATGGCGCTGTTCGGCGGCGGCAACTACGCCACCGAGCCGTCCACCGTCGCGACCATCGACGCCTGCGACCAGGGCTACCCCGCGGGCGGCAACATCGGCCGCTTCTGCGACCCGAAGCTGGACGGCCTGCTGTCCCGGGCCGACGCGGTCGCCGACCCGGCGCAGCGCACGAGCCTGTTCCAGCAGGCCGCCGGGGTCGAGAACGCGCAGGTCCCGTACCTGTGGCTCTACAACCCGGACGCGGTCTGGGCCTACCGGACGCGCCTGTCGGGCTTCGAGCCGTGCGGCCTGCCGACCAACGAGGTCGGGACCTGGGACTTCGCGAACTGGAAGCTGAGCTGACCGGCCCGGGGCCGGGGCCGCTCGCCCCGGCCCCGGCCGGCACCGACGAGAGGGGGTGAGGCGTGGCGGCCTATGTCGTCCGGCGCCTGCTGGTGAACGCGCTCGTGTTCCTGCTGATCAGCGTCGGGATCTTCGTACTGGTGCGGGTCGCGCCGGGCGACCCGGTCCGCATGATGGTCGACCCCGAGCAGATGCGCGGGGGCGGCGCCGCCTTCATCGAGGCCAAACGGCACGAGCTGGGCCTGGACCGGTCCGTCGTCGTCCAGTACGGCCACTGGCTCTCGGGCGCGCTGCACGGCGACTTCGGCTACTCCTACGTCGGGCACCGCCCCGTCTCGGCGGTGCTCGGCGAGCGGGTCGGGCCGACACTGCAGCTCATGAGCGCCGCCCTGGTGGTCGCGCTCGCGGTGTCGGTCGCGCTCGGCGTCGCCGCCGCGGTGCGCCGCAACACCGCGGTCGACTACGGCGCCACCGTCCTCGGCCTGGCCGCGGTGTCGGTGCCGCCGTTCTTCCTCGGCATCGTCGGGATCTACCTGTTCTCCCTGAAGTGGGGCGTGCTGCCGTCCGCCGGGATGACCACTCCGGGCGGCGGCGGCCCCGCCGACCAGCTCCGGCACCTGATCCTTCCGGGGCTGATCCTGGCGTTCGTCACCGCCGGGCCGTTCACCCGCTACGTGCGGGGCGGCCTGGTGGACGAGCTGGGCGCCGACTACGTCCGCACGGCCGAGGCCAAAGGCGCGTCCCGGGCCCGCGTCGTGCTGCGGCACGCGCTGCGCAACGCGCTGATCCCGCTGATCACCGTGGTGATGTACCAGATCCCGCAGATGCTGGCGGGCGCGGTGGTGATCGAGCAGGTCTTCGCCTGGCCCGGCATGGGGCAGCTCGCGGTCAGCTCGATCGGCCAGCACGACTACCCGGTGATCGTCGGGTTCGCGCTGTACGTGGCGGTGCTGGTGCTGCTCTGCAACCTGATCGCGGACGTGCTGTACGCCGTCGTCGACCCGAGAGTGAGCCTGCGATGACCGCGACGCCCGCCGGCGCGCCGGCCGAGAAGCTGAGAAGGCCCCGTGAGGGGAAGGCCGCGCCGCCCGGGAAGGGGCGGGGCGGCGAGGGCCGCGCCGGCTCCGCCTCGCCCCGGGCGCGCGCCGTGCGCCGGTTCCGCCGCAACCGCCTCGCCGTCGCCGGGAGCGCCGTGCTCGGCGCGGTCGTCCTGGCGTCGCTGCTGGCGCCGCTGATCGCCGCGCATCCGAACGCGGTGGACCTGGACGCGGTCCGCGAGGCCCCGTCCGGCGCGCACTGGTTCGGCACCGACACCTCCGGCCGCGACGTGTTCGCCCGCACCCTGCACGCCGGACGGGTGTCGCTGCTGGTCGGTCTGGCCGCCGCGCTCGGCGCGGTCGTGGTCGGCACGCTGTTCGGCTCGGTGTCCGGGCTGTTCGGCGGCGTGGCCGACAACGTGATCATGCGGATCGCCGACATCGTCATGTCGTTCCCGACCGTCGTGGTGATCCTGGTGCTCGCCGGGATCGTCGGGCCGAGCGTGACCGTGCTGATCGTCGCCATCGGGCTGACGCAGTGGCCGGTCGCGGGCCGGGTGGTGCGGGGCGTGACGCTGTCGCTGCGCGACCGCGAGTACATCCAGGCGGCCGAGGCGAGCGGGGCGAACGCGTGGTGGCTGATCCGCAAGCACATCGTCCCCGCGGCGCTGGCGCCGGTCACCGTGACCGGCACCCTGGCCGTCGCGCAGGCGATCATGCTGGAGACCACCGCGTCCTTCCTCGGGCTCGGCGTGCGGCCGCCGCAGGCGAGCTGGGGGAACATGCTGAACGACGCGCAGAACCTGACGCTGATCCAGACGATGCCGTGGCTGTGGATACCGCCGGGCGTGGCGATCGCCGTGACGGTCCTCGCCGTCAACTTCGTCGGGGACGGGCTCCGCGACGCCGTCACGCCGGGAGGACGGACATGAGCGCGCCCGCCGGGAAGGCGACCCCGCGGGAGACCCCGGGGCGCGCGGACGGACGCCCGCTGCTGGAGATCGAGGACCTGGTCGTCGAGTTCGCCGGCGACGAGGGGACCGTCCGGGCCGTGGACGGCGCCGGGTACACCGTCGCGCCGGGCGAGACGCTCGGCGTGGTCGGCGAGTCGGGATCGGGCAAGAGCGTCACGGCGATGTCCGCACTCGGGCTGGTCAGGCCGCCGGGCCGGGTCGTCTCGGGACGCGTCGTGTTCGACGGGGCCGACCTGCGCGCGATGCCCCCGCGCGAGCTGCGCCGGCTGCGCGGCGGCCGGATCGCGATGATCTTCCAGGATCCGATGACCGCGCTGAACCCCGTCCTGTCGGTCGGCGCGCAGATCCGCGAGGCGCTGCGGCTGCACCGGCCGGGCATGTCCCGCTCGCAGGCGCGCGAGCGCGCCGCCGAGCTGCTGACCCTGGTCGGGGTGCCGGGCGCGGAGCGGCGGCTGAAGCAGTACCCGCACGAGTTCTCCGGCGGGATGCGGCAGCGCGCGATGATCGCGATGGCCATCGCCAACGACCCCGACCTGCTGATCGCGGACGAGCCGACGACCGCGCTGGACGTGACCGTCCAGGCCCAGGTCCTGGACCTGCTGCGGCTGACCCGGCGGGAGACGGGCGCCGCCACCGTGCTGATCACCCATGATCTCGGCGTGGTCGCCGAGCTCGCCGACCGGGTCGCGGTGATGTACGCGGGGCGGGTCGTCGAGCACGGCCCCGTCGAGGCGATCTTCGACTCGCCCCGGCACCCCTACACGCGGGGGCTGCTGGAGAGCCTGCCCGCGCTGGACGGCGACGCCCGCGAGCTGACCCCGATCCCCGGTGCGCCGCCGGCGCCGGGCGAGATCGCGCGGGGGTGCGCGTTCGCGCCGCGCTGTCCGATGGCGCGGGACCGCTGCCGGGTGGAGCGCCCCGACCCCGCCCAGTCCGGTCCCGGGCGCGCGAGCGCCTGCCATTTCCACCACGAGATGGCCCCGCCCGGCGGGGAGAAGGGAGGCGACCGATGACCGTACCGGACGAGGTCCTCGGCGTCACCGGCCTCACCAGGCATTTCCCGGTGCGGTCGGGGCCGCTGCGCAGGCGGACCGGCAGCGTCCACGCCGTCGACGGCGTCGACTTCTCCCTGCGCGCCGGGCGGACGCTCGGCCTCGTCGGCGAGTCGGGCTGCGGCAAGACGACCACGGGGCGGATGGCGGTGCGGCTGCTGGAGCCCACCGCCGGCCGGATCGTCGTGGCCGGGCGGGACGTCACCCGCGCGCGCGGCGCCGAGCTCCGCGCCCTGCGCCGCGACCTGCAACTGGTGTTCCAGGACCCGTACGCGTCGCTGTCGCCGCGGATGACCGTGCACGACATCGTCGCCGAGCCGCTGCGCGTCCAGGGCCGCTACGGGGACGGGGGACCCGAGCGGGTCGCCGAGCTGCTCGACATGGTGCGGCTCGCGCCCTCGCACGCCCGCCGGTACGCCCACGAGTTCTCCGGCGGGCAGCGCCAGCGCATCGGGATCGCCCGCGCGCTCGCCCTCGGCCCGAAGGTCCTCGTGCTGGACGAGCCGGTCAGCGCCCTGGACGTCTCGATCCAGGCGCAGGTCGTCAACACGCTGCGGGAGCTCCAGCGCGAGCTGGGCGTGGCGTACCTGTTCATCTCGCACGACCTGTCGGTGGTGCGGCACGTCTCGCACGAGATCGCCGTGATGTACCTCGGGACGATCGTGGAGCGCGGCACCCGCGAGGAGATCTTCGGCGGTCCCGCGCATCCGTACACGCAGGCGCTCCTGTCGGCCGTGCCGCGCCCGCGTCCCGGCGCCCGCGGCGGACGCGAGCGGATCATGCTGACCGGGGACGTGCCGAGCCCGATCGACCCGCCCTCCGGCTGCCGGTTCCGCACCCGGTGCTGGAAGGCGCGCGACATCTGCGCGACCGAGACGCCGCCGCTCGTCGCCCACGCCGGGGCCGGCCATCCGACCGCCTGCCACTTCGCCGAACCGGCCACCGCCTGACCCCGCCACCGTCCGACCCGCCATCGAAGGAGTCACCATGCACGACGCCGACCAGCGCCTGGCCGCCGCCTCCACGGACCCGGGGCCCGCGGGGGAGCGCCCGGCCGTCGCCGCGGCGCGCCGCTCGGGGGAGGTCCTGATCGCCTCCGGCCAGGTCGCCGTCCGCGACGGAAGGCTGCTCGCCGAGGGCCGCGTGGGAGACGAGGTCACGCTCGACACCGCCCGCGCCTGCGCGCGGCAGTGCGCCCGCAACGTCCTGACCGCCGTCCGGGACGAGCTGTCCGGTGACGGCGGGCTCGGCGCGGTCGCGCATGTCGAGGCGGTCTCGGTGTGGGTCGCGTCCGCGCCCGGGTTCACCGACCAGCATCTGGTGGCCGACGCCGCGACGGCCCTGTTCACCGAGGTGCTCGGCGACGGCGCCGGGCGGCACGCGCGGGTCGCGCTCGGCGTCGCCGCCCTGCCCACGGGCAGCCCGGTCGAGGTGGGGGCCACGTTCCGGCTGCGCCCGGAGCCGGCCGCGCCATGATCGATCTGCTCATCGCCGGCGGGACCCTCGCCGACGGCACCGGGGCCGCGCCGGTCCGCGCGGACGTCGCCGTCACCGGCGGGCGGGTCACGGGGATCGGCGACCTGGCCGGGCGCCCCGCGGCCCGGACGATCGACGCGTCCGGGCACGTCGTCGCGCCGGGTTTCGTGGACGTGCACACCCATTCGGACCTGACCCTCCTGTCGTCCCCCGAGGCGCACAGCGCCGTCCGGCAGGGGATCACGACCGTCGTGGTCGGCAACTGCGGCCTCGGCGTCGCGCCCGTCGCCGCCGGAGACGACCGGGAGGCGCTGCGCGCCGCCGCCGGCTACCTCGACCTGGACCCGTCCGTCCGCTGGGACTGGGCCGACCTTCCCGGCTACCTGGCCGCGCTCGACGCCGCGCGCCCCGCCGTTAACGTGGCCGCGCTCGTCGCGCACACGCCGCTACGCGCGGCCGCCGTCGGGTTCGGCGACCGCCCGGCGGACGCCGCCGCGCTCGACCGGATGCGGGGGCTGCTCGGCGACGCGCTCGCGGCGGGCGCCGCCGGCGTCTCCACCGGCCTGGTCTACGCGCCCGCCTGCTACGCGCGCGAAGACGAGCTGGAGGCGCTCGGCCGCACGGCCGCCGCGCACGGCCGGCTGTTCGCCTGGCATGTGCGCGACTACGCCGACGGGCTGCTCGACTCCGTGCGGCAGGCGCTGCGGGTCGCGGCGGCCACCGGCTGCCGCACCCAGATCTCGCACCTGGTCGCGGTCGGGCGGCGCAACCACGGCTCCGTCGCGCGGGCGCTGGAGCTCATCGACGCCGCGCGGGCCGCCGGGCTGGACGTCGGCTTCGACATCTACCCCTACCTCGCCGGGAACGCGCCGCTGTCGCAGCTGCTGCCCGCGTGGGCGCAGGAGGGCGGCGAGCGGGCGATGCGGGCCCGGCTCGACGGCCGCGCCGTCCGCGCCCGCGTCCGGGACGGGTGGCGGGACATGCCGAACTCCTGGGACGACATCGCCGTCGGGGGACGCCCCGTCACCGCCCTGGCCGCCGAGGCCGGGACGGAACCGCCGGACCTCGTGATCGACCTCGTCGCCGAGCACGGCAACGCCGTCCAGATGGTGGCGGGAGGCCGCAGCGAACGCGACCTCGCCGACGCGCTCACCCATCCCGCCGGGGTCATCGGCTCCGACGGCCAGGCCCTCGACCCCGCCGGGCCGACCGGGCGCGGCACGCCGCATCCCCGCTCCTACGGCTGCTACCCGCGGCTTTTCGCCGCGTACGTCCGGCCGGGCCTGCTCGGGCTCGCCGAGGCCGTCCGCAGGTGCACGTCCGCGCCGGCCGAACGGGCGGGGCTCGCGGGGCGCGGCGTCCTGCGGCCGGGGGCGCACGGGGACATCGTCGTTTTCGACCCCGCGCGCATCGCCGATCGGGCTACGTTCGCAGCACCCCAGCGGTATCCGGACGGGATCCGCGCGGTCGTCGTCGGCGGCCGCGCCGTCGTCGAGGACGGCGCGCACGGCGGCGCGCGGCCCGGCGAGATCCTGCGCGTCCCCTGAACCGCGCATCCCCAGAACAGAGACGAGGCACCATGGACAGAGCCAGAGGGACGAGAGCCGCCGGCACGCGGCCCGCGGCCCGCCGCGCCAACGTGGACGACGACCGCCCGGCGGCGGCGAACTACCACGCCAACGCCCTGGCACGGGGCCTGGCGCTGCTCGAACGCCTCGCCGCGCAGGGCGGCGCCCTCACCCTGAACGACTTCTCGGCCGGCACCGGCCTGCCGAAGAGCACGCTCGTGCGGCTCCTCGGCGTGCTGGAGGAGATGGGCTACGTGGTCCGCGCCGACGAGCGGCCCGCCTACCGGCTCGGCCACAAGACCCTGACGCTGTCCACCGCGTACCTGACCGGGCTGGACCTGTCCCAGGTGGCGGGAGGCCACCTGGCGAAGGTCGCCGAGGCCACCGGCCAGACCGCGAACCTCGGCGTGCTGGACGGCCGGGAGGTGCTGCACGTGTGCGTCCGCGAGCCCGACCGGCCGATCCGGTTCCACACCATGCCGGGCACCCGCGACGCCGCCCACTGCACCGGGCTCGGCAAGATGCTGCTCGCCCGGCTCGACCCGTCCAAGGTCGCCGCGTACCTGCCGCCCGAGCCGTTCCCGGCCCGCACCGAGCACACCCTCACGACGGCGAGCGCCCTGGCCGAGGACCTGCGGGCCACGGCCGAGCGCGGCCACGCCCTCGACGACAACGAGGGCAGCGTCGGGCTCCGCTGCGTCGCCGTGCCCGTCGAGGTGGGCGGCGACTGCGTGGCCGCCCTCAGCGTGTCGGGGCCGTCCGCCGAGTTCGACGGCGACCGCCGCGCCGGCTACCTGGACGGGCTGCGGGCCGCGGCGGCGGACCTCGCGGCCGACGCCGACGTCGTCGCCGCCCTGGAGTACCTGCGCTCGTCCCTGCGCTCCGGCGCGCCCAGCACCCGGGAGGATGCTTGATCGACTTCCATACCCACTGCCAGCGGCCCGAGCACTGGGGCCACGAGTGGGAGCACCACTGGAGACCCGTCTACGGGCGGGGAGCCCACGAGTTCACTCCCGCCGACTACGACCGCGCCATGGCGGACGTGACCGCGGCGTGCGTGTTCGGCATCCGCGCCACGGCCGCCGGGGTCCTCACCCCGAACGAGTACACCGAGCGGTTCTGCGCGGAGACCGCCACGGACACGATCGGGTTCATGGCGCTCGACCCCACCGACCCCGACGTGCTCGACCAGCTCGCCGACGGCGTCGCGCGCGGGCTGCGCGGCATCAAGCTGTATCCGGTGCTGGCCCTGTTCGACCCGCGCGACACCGCCTACGACCCGTTCTACCGGGCCGCGGCCGACGCCGGGCTCGTCGTCCTGTGGCACATGGGCGCCACGCCGAGCCCGGCGGGCGACCTGTCGGTCAGCAACCCCCTGGTCGTGGACGACGTCGCGCGCCGCCACCCCGGCCTCGTCCAGATCATCGCGCACCTCGGGCACCCCTGGCAGCGCGAGACGATCGTGACCCTGCGCAAGAACCGCCGGGTCTACTCCGACGTGTCGGCGTGCTGGGCCCGTCCCATGGACGGCTATCTGGCGCTGGCCCGCGCCCAGGAGTGGGACGTGGTCGACAGGCTCGTCTTCGGGTCCGACTTCCCGCTGTGGACGCCCGCCGAGGCCGTCGCGGGGCTGCGCGAGATGGCCGGGCAGCGCCCCTCCGGCTTCCCCGAGATCAAGAAGGAGACCGTCGAGTGGCTGCTGGACGGGGACCCGCGGCCCCGGATGGGACTGGCATGAACCCGGACCTCCCGCCCGGCGGGCTGCCCCTGGACGCCCTTCCGACACCCGCGCTGCTCGTCGACCGGGCCCGCATGGAGGCCAACCTGGCCGCCATGGCGAGCTCGATCGGGGCCGCCGGGATCGCGCTGCGGCCCCATTTCAAGACGTCGAAATGCCTCGCGGTCGCGCGCCGCCAGCTCGCCCACGGCGCGACAGGGTTCACCTGCGCCACGCCCGCCGAGGTCGGGCTCCTGCAGGACGCGGGCGTCGAGGACGTCCTGTGGGCGCACCAACCGGTGGGGCCCGCCAAGGTGGCCTTCGCCGTCCAGGCCCTGGCCCGGGGCGGGCTGACCATCGCTCTCGACTCGCTGGAGGCCGCCGGGCCGCTGTCGGACGCGGCCTCCTCCAGCGGGGTCACCGTCCCGTTCGTCCTGGAGGTCGACACGGGCCTGCACCGGGCGGGCGTCGATCCCGGTAAGGCCGTCGAGAGCGCGGGCGCGCTCTCCGCGCTGCCCGCTCTGGAGATGCGGGGCGTCCTCACCCACGAGGGGCATCTCGCCGCGCACGGTCCCGACCGCCCGGGGCTGGAGGCGGCGGGCGACCTCGCCGGACGCACGCTGGCGCAGGTCGCCGAGGCGTTGCGCGCCGCCGGGCACGAGTGCCCCCTGGTCTCGGTCGGCTCGACCCCCGGCGCCACGTCCGCGCCGTTCGCCGCGGGGGTCACCGAGGCGCGCCCCGGCACCTACGTCTACTACGACGCCAACCAGGTCGGCCTGGGCAGCGCCGGGATCGACCGGTGCGCGCAGACCGTGCTGACCCGCGTCACCAGCGCCCAGCGCCCCGGGACCGTCATCATCGACGCGGGGATCAAGGCGATGAGCTCCGACTCCGTCGCGACCGCCGGAACGCTGGGCGTCGTCTGCGACGCCGCGGGCGCCCCGCTGGACGGAGTGGAGTTCACCGGCGGCAACGAGGAGCACGGCTACCTCACCGGGCCCGGAACCGCCGGCCTGCGCGTGGGCGACCTGCTGCGCGTCGTCCCCAACCACGCCTGCGGCACGACCAACATGTGGAGCGCGCTGTACTTCGTGGACGGCGACCGCGCCGCCGAACGCCAGCCGATCCGGGCGCGCCATTAACGGAATTCGAACATTGACATGGAATGATATTCCGTGTTCTATCCGGGAGCCATGCGAATGCATCGAGGTATCTCCATCGCCATGGGCGCCCTGCTCGCGCTGGGGCTTCCGGGCGCCGTGGCGCACGCGAGCCCGTCCACCCCCTCGGCTCCGGACCGTCCCGACGTGATCGTCGCCCAGGCGGCGCCGGGCAAGAAGCTGCATTTCCCGAACATGGAGCGGCTCGGCGACGGGTCCCTCGTCGCGGTGGCGCGGGAGGGGGCCGGGCACACCGGGCAGGACGGCCGGCTGGTGATGCTCGACAGCCGGGACGGCGGCCGCACCTGGTCGCCGCCCGAGGCCGTCCACGACTCCCCGTACGACGACCGCGACCCGATGATCACCCAGCTCCGCTCGGGCAGGCTCCTGCTGAGCTGGTTCCAGATCGACTACTCGGTCGCGCCCCCCGAGCCGATGGGCGTGTTCGTCCGGCACAGCGACGACGGCGGGGCCAGCTGGTCCGAGCCCGCGGCGGTGCGGACCTCGATGAGCGGCGAGTCCGACATCGTCGACACCTACGAGCTGGGATGGGCGGCGAGCCACGGCCAGATCAAGGAGCTGCCCTCCGGCGAACTGATCATCCCCCTCTACGGCACGGTCCCCGACGACCGCTGGCAGCGCGCCACCGTCGTGCGCAGCCTGGACGGCGGCGCGTCCTGGCACGAGGGCACCGAGTCGCTGATCGCGTCCGCGCAGGGCACGCACTACCAGGAGCCCGTGCTCACCGTCCTGCGCGACGGGACCGTCCACGCCCTGCTGCGCATCGGCACGGGAGCCTCCACGATGGGCGCGGTCCATTCCCAGGAGTCCTGGTCGCGCGACGGCGGCCGCACCTGGACGCCCCCGGCCGAGATCGACCTGGTGACCTCCTCGGCCCACACCGAGGTCCTGCGGAACGGCGACGTCTTCCTCGCCTACGGCGACCTGTCGGGGCACTTCACCAACCGCCGCGGAACCGTCGGCGCCGTCCTGCGGCACCCCGACCGGCCGTGGACGGGCGCGCCGCGCGAGCTGGTGTACGACTCCGGGACCGGTGACCAGGCCAACCCCGCCGTCGCGGAGGTCTCTCCCGGCCGGGTCCTCGTGCTCGGCTTCGACTCCGACCGGAGCCAGCTGGTCGGTGACTTCGTCGACGTGGCGGGCATCCGGTCGGAGCCGGCGGACCCGCGCCGCGTGGACCTGGCCGCGCTGCACGCCGCGGGCCGGCTCGGGATCGACACCGACCTCGTGTACACGGCCCCGAGCCAGCCGAAGGTGGGGCGCACCGGGCCGATCGACGGCGTGGTCGGCTACTACGACGCCGCCTGGAAGGCCACGGCGGCCCCGGCCCAGTACACGATCACGTTCGACGAGCCGACCCGGGTCGCCGAGGCCGGCATGGCGCTCAAGCCGGGCCACGCCGAAGCGGCGCAGATCAAGGTCCGGACCGCCTCGGACGGCGCGTGGCACGCGGTCGGCGACCTCGACTACCGCGTGCGCTGGGGAGACGACCTCACCTGGTTCCGCGTCGACGCCGGCGCCCCGGTCGACAGGGTCCAGGTCGAGATCACCCGGTCCAGCGGTGCGGCCGTCCTGGCCGAGCTGGGCGTCCGCGCCCCCGCCGCTCCCTGACCCGCACGTCCCGACGGGACGAGGGGCGGAGAGCCAGGTCGGCACGTCACCACCGGTGGCGTGCCGACGTCCGTCACAGCGATTCGATGAGGCGCAGGGACGCCTTGATCTCCTCGTCGGTGGGAGCGACGTCGACGGTCTGTCCGGAGAGGTGGCTCTCGTAGGCGCCGAGGTCCAGCAGTCCATGGCCGCTGAGACCGACCAGGACGACCCGCCCCTCGCCCTCGTCGCGCGCCCGCACCGCCTCGTCGATCGCGGCGGCGACGGCGTGGGCCGACTCGGGGGCGGGAACGAGCCCTTCGGCCTTCGCGAACGCGGCGCCGCTCTCGAAGACGCGGGTCTGGGAGTAGGAGGTCGCCTCCACCATGCCGTTGTCGTACATGGCGCTGACGATCGGAGCGGCGCCGTGGTACCGCAGGCCCCCGGCGTGGATGTGGTAGGCCGTGAACGTGTGCCCCAGGGTGTACATCTTGACCGCGGGGGTCACACCGGAGTAGTCGGTGTAGTCCAGCATGTAGCTGCCCCTGGTCATCTTGGGGCACGCGTCGGGCTCCACCGCCAGGAACCGCGTCCCGCTGTTCTCCGCCAGCGCCGCCCGGTAGAAGGGGAAGGTCAGCCCGGCGAAATTGCTGCCCGCCCCCATCGCGCCGATCACGACGTCGGGGAACTCGCCGGCCAGCTCCATCTGCAGCAGGGCCTCCTCGCCGATGACCGTCTGGTGCAGGAGGACGTGGTTCTCTCCGCTGCCGATCGAGAACCGCGCCTCCTTCCGGCCGTTGGCGTACTCGATCGCCTCGGCGTTGGCGATCCCGAGGGTGCCCGGCGAATCCGGGTCGGCGCGCAGGGCGGCCTTGCCCACCTCCGTCCTCGTACTGGGGCTCGGGACGACCTCGGCCCCGTTCAACCGCATCAGCGTGCCCCGGTACGGCTTCTGCTCGTAGCTGGACCGCACCATGAACACGGTGCACGCCATCCCGTACGGGTGGCAGGCCATCGCGAGCGCGGTGCCCCACTGGCCGGCGCCGGTTCCCGTCACCATCTCCCTGACGCCGGACCTGCCGTAGTAATAGGCCTGTGCAAGCGCGGTGTTTATCTTGTGGCTGCCGGACGGACTGGTGCCTTCGTACTTGAAATAGATGTGCGCCGGGGTGTCGAGGGCCTTCTCCAGCCTGGACGCCCGGAAAAGGGGTGTCGGGCGCCAGCGCTGGTACTCCGATCGAACGGGGCCGGGTATCTCGACGTAGCGCTCACGGCCGATGCTCTGGCGGTACATCGACAACGGCAGTTGCGGCCGCAGCGGCGCCGAACCGCCGTTCCTCGGCGGCGCCGGCCGTGCCGGGGGCACCTCGATCGGAAGGTCGGCGAGGATGTTGTACCAGTGCGTGGGAACCCGGTCACGGTCCAGTTCGAAAACATCGCGCATGTTACGCTTTTCCGCCCTCCGCGCCGATGATTCCGCTGATCATGTCGACAAGGCTTCCCACGTTCCTCAGTTCGGCGAGCATCACGTCCTCGTCGTCGATCTCGATGCCGAACTCTTTCTCGATCTCCACGAGGGTGTGCAGCAGGCTCAGGGAGTCCATGCCCACGACCGGCGAGTAGAGCGAGACCGTGTCGTCCAGGCGTTCGGGGGCGACGTCCAGATCGAGAACGCGGATCATGATGCTCTTGATCTGCGCCGACAGATCCGCGTTGCTGGCACGATCCATGGCATGCACCTCGTCTGCGGCGTCGGCCCGGGAATGGCGGGGGTGAGTCGGCGGGAGTGAGTCGGCAGGACGGGAATCGATACCCGCGGAGGGAGGGCGCCCGTTTCGGGGAACGGCGCATCGCTTACCGGCGACCTGGCCGTCCGAGCCCCGGTTCTTGCCGACGAACCGGTGGCGGGCCGTCCACGGCCGGAACGTTTTCCGCTTCGATTGGCTGACGGTCCGTACCGTACGCGTCGGTGTGGAAGGCGCCCGGCCCGGCGGTCTCCGTCCGGGTGTTCCGGGAGCGCCTCGTCGGCGGCGTCCCCAAGCGCACCGTCGTCAGCCACATGGCCAAGGCGACCCGCGGACGCATCGCCCACGACCTGATCAAGTCGGGCGCCGCGCCGCGCACCCCGGAGGAGCTGCTGAAGGCCGTCGCCGGCCTCGGCCACACCGTCGAACTGAACGGCGCGAACCTCGACGTCATCCTCCACGACTGACGCCCCACGGCCACACCTGGCCATCCCAACGCCCCGAGCACCCCAAAAACCACCCCCGCCACCGCTCCGGCCCCGCGCCCAGGCCAGCCCCGCGCGAAGGTCGGCGACACGCGGTTGGTCTTGGAGCGCACACAGACCGGGGCCCTCGAACGGCCCCGTCCACGCGAACGGTCTCGAAGCACGAATGGCCAGGCCACGCGAACAGGCCACCACGCGAACGCCCCTGGCCACGCGAACGCCCCAGCGGCACGCGGACGGCGTCGGCGGCGCGTGGGGGGTTTTGAAGCGCGCGGGGCCGGTGGGGCAGGGCGCGGGGCGGCAGGGCCCCGGCGCGATCGCCGGGGCCCTGCCGTCGGTCGGTCCGCGGTGCGGCCGGTCAGTCCAGGTAGTCGCGCAGGACCTGCGAGCGGGACGGGTGCCGCAGCTTCGACATGGTCTTGGACTCGATCTGCCGGATGCGCTCCCGGGTCACCCCGTACACCTTGCCGATCTCGTCCAGCGTCTTCGGCTGCCCGTCGGTGAGGCCGAACCTCATCGACACCACGCCCGCCTCGCGCTCGCTGAGCGTGTCGAGAACGGAGTGGAGCTGCTCCTGCAGCAGCGTGAAGCTGACCGCGTCGGCCGGGACGATGGCCTCGGAGTCCTCGATGAGGTCGCCGAACTCGCTGTCGCCGTCCTCACCGAGCGGCGTGTGCAGCGAGATGGGCTCGCGGCCGTACTTCTGGACCTCGACGACCTTCTCCGGGGTCATGTCGAGCTCCTTGGCCAGCTCCTCCGGGGTGGGCTCGCGGCCCAGGTCCTGGAGCATCTGCCGCTGCACGCGCGCCAGCTTGTTGATGACCTCGACCATGTGCACCGGGATGCGGATGGTGCGGGCCTGGTCGGCCATGGCGCGGGTGATGGCCTGCCGGATCCACCAGGTGGCGTACGTGGAGAACTTGTAGCCCTTGGTGTAGTCGAACTTCTCGACCGCGCGGATCAGGCCGAGGTTGCCCTCCTGGATCAGGTCGAGGAACAGCATGCCGCGGCCGGTGTAGCGCTTGGCCAGCGAGACCACCAGGCGGAGGTTGGCCTCCAGCAGGTGGTTCTTGGCGCGGCGGCCGTCCTCGGCGATCCACTCGAAGTCCTCGAGGTCCTCTTCGGACATCGAGGGGCCGGTGACGGCGAGGCGCTCCTCGGCGAACAGGCCGGCCTCGATCCGCTTGGCGAGCTCGACCTCCTGCTCGGCGTTCAGCAGCGGCACCTTGCCGATCTGCTTGAGGTAGTCCTTGACCGGGTCGGCGGTGGCGCCGGCGGCCGCGATCTGCTGGGCGGGCGCGTCCTCGTCGTCGTCGCCGAGGGTGAACCCCTCCTCCTCGGAGGTCGGGGTGTCGCCCTTGGCGCCCGGAGCGGCCTTCGCGACGGGCGCGGCGGCGGGCTCCTCCTCGGCCTCGGCCTCGGCCTCCTCGGCCTCGGCCGTGTCGTCCACGAGCTCGGCCTCGAGGTCGGTCAGGTCCTCGTCGAGGTCGACGTCGACCTCGTCGTCGACCTCGGGGTCCTCACCCTTGTCGGCCCTGTCGGACGGGGCGGCCTTGACCGGCTGCGCGCCCTTCTTCGCCGGTCCGGCCTTCTTCGCCTTGGCACCCTTGGCCGGCGCGGCCTTCTTCGGCGGCGCGGGCTTGGGAGCCGCCGGGCGCGGCGCGGCGGCGGCCTCCTCCGGCGCGTCGTCGCCGACGACGGCGGTCACCGTGTCGGGCTGCTCCTTGGCGGCGGCGGCGGTCTTGGGCCTGCGTGCCGGCGGCGTCGCGCGCTTGCGCGGACGCTTGGGCGCCGCGGAGTCGGCAGCGCTCACCATGACGGTCACACCCTCCTTGCTGAGGCTCCGCAGAATGCTGGAGGCCTTCGACACGGGGATGTCGGCCTCCTCGAACGTACGTCGTACGTCGTCGGCTTCGAGGTAACCCTGGGACCGTCCACGCTCGATCAGTTGCGCGATGACGTGATCGTGCAGATCTGACGCTTTCGAGGTCGAGCTAGCAGGCGACACAAATACCTCTCGAACGAACGTGTGGCTTGGTTGACCCAAGTGCCCTGACGGGCTCGGCCTCACACTGGGTGGGACCACACACGGAGCGGACCTCCCGGTGCGGGACCGCAGCGTACCCGCTCTCTCTGGGTCAAGCATTCTGGCACTGCTGCGCATTCCGCCTTGGAGTCCTACCCGGTAACACTCCACCTTAGAGGGCGCGGGGCGGTCCTTCGAACGTCGCGGACCGTCTCGGCGCCGTCTTCGGCGGGGTTCACTCGGACTTGGGCGGGACGTGCAGCGCAAGCACGGTCACATCGTCTACCTGCTCATATCCGGCAAGCATCCGATCGACCAGGAAGTCGACGAGTCTCTCGGGATCTCCTACCACTTCAGGTGGGGCGTCCGCCGCGACGGCGACGAGCTCCTCAAGCCCGGCGTCCACCCCACGCCTACGGTTCTCCACAAGTCCATCGGAATAGAAGACCACAGTGTTGCCGGTCCTGATGGAAAAACTTGTCTGCTGCCGCTGGCTCGGCCAGCCGAGGGGGGTTCCGGGTTCGCGCTTGCTCACGCGCGCGGGCGTGTCGGGCGAGATCAGAAGGGCCGGAGGGTGGCCCGCGTTGCTGAGCTCTCCCTGGCCGGTCTCAGGGTCGATGACCGCGTAGACGACGGTGGTGAACTGCTCCTCGTCCTCCGTGGCGCTGAACAGCCGGTCGAGGCCGGCCAGGACCGCGGCGGGGCGCGGGTCGTTCAGCGCGAGGGCGCGCAGGGCGTTGCGCACGCGGCCCATTCCGGCCGCGGCGAGGACGCCCTTGCCCATCACGTCGCCGACGGCCACGGCGAGCCGGTTGTCGGCGAGGCGGAAGACGTCGTACCAGTCGCCGCCCACCTGCACGTGGCGCGTCGCGGGGTTGTAGCGGGCGGCGAGCGCCATGCCCGGCAGCTGCGGCAGGTCGCTGGGCAGCAGGCTCCGCTGGAGCTCCTCGGCGGTCTTGTGCTCGCGCTCGAACAGCAGGGCCCGCTCCACGGCCAGCGCGCACTGGCCCGCGAGCGCCTCCAGGAAGACCCGCTCCTCCTCGGTGATCTCCCTGGGCCGGGTGAAGGAGAAGCGGAGCGCGCCGATCGGGGCGCCGGCCGCGAGCAGCGGCAGGCCCACCCAGGCGCGCTCCTCCGTGTGCCGGGCGAACAGGTCGCGCTCGCCGTGGCCCAGTTGCAGGCGCAGGCTGTCGGGGTGCTCGGCCAGGAACGGCCGGCTCTCGCGCACCGCCACCGACATCACGGTCTGGTCGCTGACCTTGATCTCGTCGCGGGAGGCCGAGGACGTCTCGCCCTCCGTCCCCGGCTGGGACGGGGCCACGATGCTGAGCCGCAGCTTGTCGTCGTCCAGCAGCGCCACCGCGGAGTAGTCGGCGCCGATGGCGGACCGCCCGACCTCGGTGATGACCTGGACCACCTGGGAGACGGTCAGGGCCTCGGCGAGCATGGACGTGGCCTGCTGGAGGCGCGCCGTGCGCAGCGCCGCCGCCGAGAGCTGCTCGGTCAGCCGGCCGCGCATCTCCTCGGCCTCGCGCTGCCCGGTGACGTCGGTGTTGGCGCCGACCCACTCGATCACCGCGTCGCCGCGCCAGATGGGCACGGCCCTGACGTCGAAGTGCCGGTATGTGCCGCTCTTGGTGCGGATGCGGTAGTTGGTCTCGAAGACCCGGTTCTCTGCCACGCAGTCGCGCCAGTGCGCCTCGATGCGGGGCCGGTCCTCGGGATGCACGACCGACAGCCAGCCGCCGACCGCGTAGTCGTCCGGCGTCTGGCCGGTGATGGCGCGCCACTCGGGCGCGTCGTCGATCGCCCCGCCGGCCGGCGCGGCGACCCACACCACCTGGGCGCTGGCCTCCACGAGCGAGCGGTAGCGCTGCTCCTTGCGGCGGATGACCTCCTCGGCCCTGCGCCGCTCGGTCACGTCCAGAGCGGTCAGGACGACGCCCGGCCGCTCGTCGCCGCCGCCGTTGGCGGGCAGCCACGTGCACGCCAGGATGCGCTCCTCGACGGCGGTGGCCACGCCGGGCGCATCGCCGGTCGCCTCGGCATCCCGGACCGGGACGACGAGTTCGAGGTCGGTCACCGGGCGGTCGTCGGCGATCACCTTGCGGAGCGCCGTCTCGAACGCCGCCGCCAGCGCCTCGGGCAGCACCTCCGACGGCCGGCGCTGCTGGAGATCGCGGACGCGCACGTCCAGCAGCTCCGCGAGCGCGTCGTTGGCCCGGCGGCAACGCAGATCGCGATCGAAGAACGCCAGCCCTTCGGGCGCTTCCCGCAGCAAGGTCGCGTACAGCGCGGCGTCGGACGCATCCATGGGCTGCCCCTCCACCCCTGAGACGCGGGGATGCGGAACGGACGTCTCGGTGCTCAACGACAACACCTCCGCCCCAGAGGGTCCCGTACCGCGCGGCAATTATTCATCACTATGAGTGAATGGGAGCAGGTTAACGCTCCCGCCTCCATCACAACACCGGTCGGAGTCAGGTCTTCATCATCCCGATGGTTCGCCGCGTACGGAAGCCCTGATGAACATCCTTGCCCCTTCGGCCTCGGACGAACTCGTCGGTTTCGGACACCGTCGTGGAGGGCGCGCGCGGCGGCCCGGCATGGACGGCAAGTAGGAGATGTTACGGCGTACATGCGTCACGGGGTGTCAACTCGCCCCGTTCGGCGAGTTCCGTCCTGCTCGCGACCTCACCCGGCCGCCTTGGCGGCGGCCTTCATCTCCTGCTTGAAGGCCCGCACCCTGGCGAGGGAGTCGGGTCCGGTGATGTCGGCGACGGACCGGTGCGAGCCCTCCTCGCCGTAGTCGCCGGCGGCCTCGCGCCAGCCTTCCGGCCGCACTCCGTACTGCTTGCCCAGCAGGGCCAGGAAGATCTGCGCCTTCTGCTTGCCGAAGCCCGGGAGGCCGTTCAGCCGCTTGTAGAGCTCCTTGCCGCTGTCGACGCCCTTCCACACCTTCTCGGCGTCACCGTCGTAGTGGTCCACGAGGTACTGGCACAGCTGCTGGACGCGTTTGGCCATCGAACCGGGATACCGGTGGACGGCCGGCTTCTCCGCCAGGAGCGCCGCGAACCGCTCCGGGTCGTAGGCGGCGATCTCGTAGGCGTCCAGATCGTCCGAACCGAGCCGCTGCGCGATGGTGTAGGGGCCGGAGAACGCCCATTCCATCGGGATCTGCTGGTCGAGCAGCATGCCCACAAGAGCGGCCAGCGGACTGCGTCCGAGCAGTTCGTCGGCCTCTGGACGCTGCGCGAGGTGAACCTTCGTGGCCATGGGGTCAGCTTAGGGCGGCGCCCGGAGCCGGTCGGAGGCGACGCCGGGATCTGTCAAAAGTCTTACGAGGTCCGCCGTCCCCTGGCGAGCCGCAGGCCGGGGTGCTCGAATGGAGCGGTGAGCGAGGACGAACGACTGGAAGGCAGCCCGGTGGGGCGGAGGGTCGTCCTGGGGATGCTCGGCCTCGGCGTGGCGGGGGCCGCCGTGGGCGCGTCCGTCCAGGACAAGGTGAGCCGGACCCTGGCGCCGGTCGGGCCGATCGGGGACGTCCTGCCTGCTGCCGGCGGGTTTCGCTACTACTCGGTCACGCCCGGTGTGAAGCGGCACAGCGCCGCTACGCACCGGGTGACCGTTTCCGGTCTTGTGGACAAGCCGCAATCATTTGGGATGGCCGATCTAGCGCATTTTCCGCAGACAGCGCTCGACAGGGACTTCCAGTGCGTCACGGGCTGGCGGGTGCCGGATGTGCGGTGGGTCGGCGTGGCGCTGCCCGACCTGCTGGACGCGGTCGGAGTGTCCGCCCGAGCCCGCGCCGTGCGGTTCACGTCGTTCGACGGCGTCTACACCGAGTCGCTGACGCTGGAGCAGGCGCGACGGCGGGACGTCCTGGTCGCGACCCAGATGGACGGCAAGCCCGTCACCCACGACCACGGCGGCCCCACGCGGCTGTACGTCGCGCCCATGTACGGCTACAAGTCGCTGAAATGGCTGGGCGGCATCGAACTGACCGACCGGGTGAAGCCCGGCTACTGGGAGGAACTCGGTTACGACGTGGACGCCTGGGTGGGACGGTCGAACGGACGCAGCGATGCACCGACCTGAGCCGCCAGGACGGCTCGTGCGGTTCACCCGGGCCGAGCGTTCGATCCACCATGTCACCGCACTGCTGATGCTGGTCTGCCTGCTGACCGCCGCCGTGCTCTACCTGCCGCCGCTCTCGACGCTGGTGGGCCGCAGGGAGATGGTCAAGACCGTCCATGTCTGGTGCGGGTTCGCCCTGCCCGTGCCGATCGTGCTCGGTCTGCTGTCCCGGGCGTTCAGGACCGACCTTCGCAGGCTGAACAGGTTCGTGCCCGCGGACTGGGAGTGGCTAAGGCGCGGCGACCGCAGGGCCGTCCGGGACGGGCGCGGGGTCCTGCCAGTAGGCAAGTTCAACGCGGGCCAGAAGCTGAACGCGGCGTTCACCGCGGGCGCGATCCTCGTCATGCTCGGCACCGGCGAGATCATGACCTTCCCCGGCCCGTGGGAAGACCGGTGGCGCACTGGCTCCACCTTCGTCCACGACTGGCTCTTCCTCGCCGTCCTCGCGGTGACCGCCGGGCACCTGTGGGAGGCGCTGAGGGATCGCGAGGCGCTGACAGGGATGCTGACCGGGCGGGTGGACCCCGGCTGGGCCGCACGGCATCACGCGAGCTGGGCCGACGCCGCGCGCAGGTCCCCGGACGCGGCTGGACGGCCGACCGCCGCCGAAGCGAACCCGCAGGTGGGCGAGGCCAGCGCGGAGACGGGCGAGGCGCCGGCCGGTCCTCGGGGAACGCCCGGTGAACGGGGTCCAGAATTTGCGAAACGACCCCCCGGAACGTCTTGACTCTCTGCGCATCGGGGCCTGGAATGTGACATCGAGGCAGGGTTCTCGCTGAAGCTCCAGGCATGGGCCGTCCGAGGGAACTCCGTCTCGCCGGCGGCGTCCCCGCCCGCCGGTACCCCGTGCGCGGAGGTGTGCGCTGATGCCTGCACTGGCCGATCACCGGAACGAGACACGTGACGCTCTCGCACAGCGGCTTTGCGACGAGTTCGCGTCCTTCCCCTCAGACGCGGTGCACCGGTGTGTGGCCGACGTCCAGGCCTGCATGGCCCATCTGGGTCTGGAGACCACTCCGGACAGAGTCGAGCGGATGGCCCGAGAGCAGCTCACCGGGATCCTGAAATCGCAGCCGCCCTCTAGGCACTCACCCACCGGCGACGTTTCCGGCTGAAAAGACCGCTGAGCGGCCGATCGAGGCGGCGCGGGTTCGGTGGCGGCCCATTCCGGCCTTCGCCGGTGTCCGGGCCACCGTACGCGCCGGATCTGAGAGGCTAGGGGGGTGAGTCCCCGCAGCCGCAGCCGCTCCTCCGGGGACCCGGCCCGGGACGGCCCGAAACCCCCGGACGAGGTCTCGGCGATTTTCGACGGCATGCTCCAGCACGCCCGCGAACTGCTGGCGGTGCGCAGTCCCCTGGACGCGGAGCTCATCGTCAGCGAGATCCTCGGCTCCTGGTGGGGGCAGCGCGTCCCGGACGGCGACGTGGAGGAGGTCATCGGCGAGGCCCTGGTCGGCTACGCCGCGGCCGCCGCCACGCCGGCGGCGCTGGCGCTGCTCACCGGCATCGCCTACATGGGCACCCCGCGCCAGGCGGCCAAGGCCGAGCGCGCGGCGCTGCAACTGATGAGCGACGGCGTCGCCAGGCCCGGCTGGGCCGACCGCGTCGGCATGGTCGAGCCCGAGGCGTGCTTCGCGTCCAGGGACGTCTACGGCGACCAAGACTCCGTCATCTGCACCTACACCTACGGGGGCTCCGAAAGGCACGCCCTTGTCATCCTGGTCGACCGCAACAGGGCCGGGGTCGTCCAGCCGCGCGTCGGCCCGTTCGCGGCGGCCGCGCCTGCGGGGCGCCCGCCGGCGAGCGGGATGGTCCGGGACGCCTGGGTCTCCTCCCGGGTGGACCGGCTTCTCGACCACTGCCGCCGCGAAGGCCGCGAGAACCCGCTGATGCGGTTCGAGGAGCTCGACCCGCGCGACACCAAGGCGTTGCTGCAGAGCGCCTTGGATCTCACCGACGAGACAGACGACCCGCCGGTGAACGAGAACTTCGGCTCCTACCACGCGTTCGTCCGCGCGCGCGTGGACATCCTTCCGCCGGGCGGCCGCCTGCCCCAGCCTCCGGTGTACGGCCGCGACCGGCGCGCCACGATCGCGACGCGGTTCCTCGCCTCGGACGAGGCGGGAGAGCTGTCGGACATCTCCGCGGCGATCCGGTGCGTGGACCGGATCATCGACTACGGCTGCGCGCACGACTTCGGACGGCCCCTGCGGGTCAGCCCGATCAAGTGCGAGATGTTCCTGCTCGACTGGCTGCCGCGCAAGGTCCTGCTCACCCCGTCGGAGCAGGAGGCCGTCCCCCACGTCCTGGCCGCGTGGATCCGCTGGGCCGGACGGCGGACGGGGCTGCCGGAAGAGGGGATCAGGGCGACCCTGGACGCCCTCTGGGACGCCACCGCGAAATTCTCCGCGGCCTACCGCGATCCGGCCGCCTTCGGCCTCGACCGGGGCCTGGTCGACCGGCTGCTGCCCGACGGCGACCTGGAGGCCCTCCCCCGCCGCGCGTTCGCCCTGCCGTTCCTGTCGGGCACGCACCGGCGGGCGGGGCGCGACGACATCCTCGACCTGTCGGAGCTCGACCCGGCCGACCCGGGCGACCGCCGCGCCCTGCTGGAGTTCGAGCACCCCGGCGGCGACGAGGAGCACCTCGACGCGCACATGCGGCTCGCGGCGATGCTGTGGGACGGCGAGCCGCCCCACCTGTGGGACACCGCGCAGTCGCTGCTGGACGTCGGCTACGAACGCCACGAGATCCTGCACAGGCTCATCGGCGTCCTGGACCGCTGCGGGGGCGACCCGGAGGCCCTCCGGGAGGCCCTGCGTGTGCTTCGTCACGAACCGCCGCCCGACTGAACTCCCGGTTTGCGCGTCGCGCTCCCGGCGACAATCATCGGGTCCCGGGCGCGGTCTCGCGGGGGTCGGCACCGGCCCCTGGTCGTAGGGAGTGATCTTGTTGGAGTGGTCCGAGTTCGCCCGGCGGCTGGGACGTGAGCTGGCAGGTCTCGAACGGGACACGATCCTGATCGTGCGCGAACGCGACGAGAGCCGTCACTACGTCCAGGCCATGCGCGAGCCCGACCGGCTCTACGCCGAGGCCGTCAGCAACAACTTCCTCGAAGGCCCCCTCCTGCTCACCCTGGCCGACGAGGAGGTCATGAGCGAGGTGGGCTGGCGCCCGCCCGCCGACCCCGCGCCGCGCAACTGGTGGACCGAACTGCCCGAGGCGGGCATGCCCGGCGGGATGCTGAGCGTGACCGAGGCCGATTTCTCGCGCCTGGCCGACGTGATGGTCACGGCGCTGCGGGACGTCCAGGGCGTCCGGCGCCCGTCCGACCTCGTGTACGAGTCGTTCCACCGGCACGGGTCGGGCCTCATCGAGCTGCTCGACTTCGGGATCGAGGTGGCCGACCCGTCGCGGGTGAGCAAGCGCCGCGCATCGTCCGGCGGAGCCCGCCCTGGTGTCGACCCCCTGTCCGGCGCCGATCCGCTGTCGGGCGCCGATCCGCTGTCCGGCGTCGACCCTCTTCCGGCGGGCGCCCCTCTGGCGGGGACGCGGCTGCCGCTGCCGGATCAGGCGCTGCCCGGCATGGACGCGGAACTGCTCGAACCACGTCTCGCCGAAGCAAAGGCGAACGGCGACAACACCGCCTACTTCAAGCTCCTGGAGAACGCCGACCTGGTGCTGCCGGCGACCGCCTCCGCCGTGGAGGACCCCGACCGCGCCGAGTTCCCCACCATCACCATCGGCAGCGGCACCTACGTCACGGTGTTCACCTCGCCCGGGGCACTCGCGCGCACCGGCGACCGGCATCCCGGCCTGTACCGGCGCACCTCGTTCGCCCGGCTGGCCGCCGGTTGGCCCGATCCCGCGTGGCGGCTGGCCATCAACTGGGGCCTGCCCAGCGAAGTGCTCCTGGACTCGTCGGTCATCGGACGGTTGCAGGGCGGCAGAGGCGGAGCGCCCGATCCCCTCCAGTACGACCCTCTGTCGAACGAGCCCAACCCTTACGGGACGGTCGACCCCAACGCGCTCTCTGGGCCGAACCCCGTCGCAGGCGGCTCGACTCCTCCGGTCAACGGTTCGGCCCCTGGGGTGCCCGCGCCGGGCGGGGCGGCTCCGGGCGGGACGGCGGACGTCCCCTACGACGACGCTCACACGGCGGTCGACCCGTACTCGGCGGCCGATCTGCGGGCGGCCCTGGAAGCGGGCGGCGCACCTCCGAGGGCACCGGAGCCGGCCGCTGCGGCGCCTCTCGGCGCACCGACCGACGACCCGCCGGCCGACATTCCGCCGGTCAAGACCCCTCCGGCCGAGACCCCGCCGGTCAAGGACCCGCTGGCGAGCAACGGCCCTGCCGAAGACCCGCCGGCCCCGCCACCCCCGTCGGTCCCGCCAGCCCCTTCGGTCCCACCGGCCCCGGCGACCCGGCCGGCACGGCGGGCACGGCAGGCGCCCGCTCATGCGCCGCGTCCCGCCGGCGTCCCGATGCGGCCCCCGCACGGCACGCGCCTGTGGCGCTCGGCGGGCGAGGGCGGGCAGGAACCGGTCGCGGTCTACGACGCCATCGGCGGGGTCTGGACACCCGTGCGGGCCGACGCGGTCCCGTCTCCCTGGAGCGAGTGACGCGCCCTTCGGCTACCGTCGAGTACGGAATCCCGCCCCGCACGTGAAAGTGGATCCCCAGTGGACTGGAACGACTTCGCCAGACGGCTGACACTGGAGCTTTCACGGCTGCCGGTCACCTCGTTCCTCATCCTGCAAGGCCCGAGCGGTCTGCCCTACGTGCAGGCGATGCGCTCCGAGGGGACGCTCGACGCGGAGGCCGTCGGCAGCGCTTTCCTGCCCCGCCCCCTCGCGTCGCGTCAGGAGCGGCGACTGAGGGCGCTCGGCTGGGAGCCGCCAGACGAGGAGGACCGCAAGAACTGGTGGGACCGGTTCACCTTCCGCGAGCGCGGCGGCCGCGGTGGGCGCGCCTCCTCGGAGCTGCTGGAAGCGTGCGCCCTGCTCGCCGGGCAGATGACGGGCGCGTTCCGCGACGTCTACGGCATCGAGTCTCCGCTCGAACTCGTCTACCAGGCGAGCAAGGCCGGGTCCGACGGCGGGCCCCTGGCCCTGCCCGGTCTCGGCATCGCGCTCGCCGTCCCCGAGGACGAGCGTCCCGCCCAGGCCGCGGCGCGTCCGGCACGCCCGTCCGGGTCGGCCCTGGAGGCGGCGCTGGCCGAGGCCCGCGAACGCGGTGACCAGCACGGCTACCTGGAGCTGCTCGCGCGCGCCACGCTGTACCTGCCCGCGCCCGGCGATCCGGAGGGCGGCGAGCACCAGTTCGCCACGGCGCGTTTCGGCGACGGCACGTTCGTGCTCGCCTTCACTTCGCCCGAGGCCATGGACCGCTCTCTGCAGGGGCAGGCGGTCCACCACCGGCAGGCCTCGCTGGCGGAGCTGTCGCGGCGCTGGCCGCACCCGGAGTGGCAGCTCGCGGTGAACCCCGGCCTGCCGAGCGCGTGCTACCTGGACGCCAACGCGCTCCTCGAACCCGAGGAGCCCCGGACGCCCACGCCGCCGGTGCCGACCGACGTCCACGTGGCCGGTCAGTCGTCGCGCCGCTCGTCGCGCGGCTCGGCGTCCCGCGCCGAGGGGCGCGGTGCCCGGCCGGGCGGCCGCCGGGCCTCCAGGCCGCTTCAGCGCCCCGAACCGGCGCGGCCCCGGACCGACGCACCCCCCGCGCCGCCGGCGCCCGCACAGGCGAGCACAGCGCCACCGGACGGTCCGCCCGCGCCCGGGGTCCGCGCGCCCGTCCAGCGTCCGCCCGCTCCGCCCGCCCCGCCCCCGGCGCCGCCCGCCCCGCCGCGGCCCGAGGTCCCCGCCGCCGGGCAGGCCCCGCCGACCAGGGAGACGCCTGTCCCCAGGGAAAGACCGGTCGCAAAGGAACCATCGACGGCCCGGGAGACGCCTGCCGATCCGCAGGGTCTTCCTGTCGCGCCGCTTTACGGCCAGCGCGAGCGGGCACGGACCGAAGCCCCGCGCCCGCGCACAGACCCAAGGCCCCCCAGCACGGACACCCGGAAGCAGAGCGTCCCGGCCGCGGCCGCGCCGCCCTCCCCTGGAAGCGCGCAGACCCGCGTAGAGAGAGCACCCAGCATCGTCGAACGCGGGGCCCGGGCCCCGTCAGGCGCCCGGGGCATGGGGCCTCAGACGCAGGGGCCCGCTGACGCGTCCCAGGTCGTGGTGATGCAGAAGGTCGTGCGGCCCGAGCATGTGCAGCACTATTTGGAAGGCGGTTACGACCTGGTCGCCGGTTACGTGCACCGGTTCCAGGACGTTCAGGAGCTGAAAACCCCCGCCGCGCTGATCCGGGCTCTGGGGCTGGTGTACGAAGGGTCGCCGTTCGCGCCCGCCGATGAGCAGATCTTCGTGATCCGCTGGCCGGCCGTGAAGCCCGACCTGTTCCGGCGTCCGCTGGGCGGAATCGACGAGTGGAGCATGGGCATCATCGCGGGCGGATGGGTCATCGAGAAGGCGCCGTTCCCCGGGTCGGGGTACGCGCCGGGCGACGGGCCCGCGATCCCCGAGTTCAAGGTCGAGAGCCAGCGCCTGCCCCACAGGGCCGAGATGCATCGGCTCGACGCGCAGGGCAGGGTCTCCCTCGTGGCGAGCTACGACGCCGACCTGCGCAGGTGGCTCGTGAAACTGCCGGGAGGCCAGGGGTGAGCATCCGGCACGGCTACTACGCGGGCTGGCGGGGCGCCGAGTACGAGGCGAGCCCTGACGGCGACCGGGTGCGCCTCTACGCCACACGAGACGCGGAGGGGTTCAGGCAGGTCTCCCCTGACCGGTACGTCCAGGTGGTGCCCCTGGCGGACGTCGACCGCCTCCAGTACGTGACCACCCACTGCA
Organism: Actinomadura sp. NPDC048032; assembly: GCF_040653175.1. NCBI lineage: Bacteria > Bacillati > Actinomycetota > Actinomycetes > Streptosporangiales > Thermomonosporaceae > Actinomadura > Actinomadura sp. NPDC048032. The sequence continues at coordinate 35,970 of NZ_JBEZJP010000002.1, read as the reverse complement.
CGTGGCGCGGCGAGCCGTTCGTGGTCCTCGGCGAACACGAGGGCTGGCTGCGCGTGGAGTACAGCGGCGGCAAGGTCCCAGTGGCGGAGAGGCTCGGCCTGGAGCCGTTCGACCGGGGCGTGTACCAGGCGTGGGCGTCCCGGCACGAAATCGAGGATCTCCGCGAGGAGACCGTCTGAGCACGGGATTCGGCGGCAGCGGCTCTGACGGGTCGCGGGGCATGAGGGTGCAGAGCATGACGGGTAGTGGGGCATGACGGGTTGTGGGGCATGACGGGTTGTGGGGCATGACGGTCATCGACGTCAACGCCGACCTCGGCGAAGGGTTCGGGGTCTGGAGGCTGGGCGACGACTCGGCGCTGCTCGACGTCATCACGAGCGCGAACGTGGCGTGCGGGTTCCACGCGGGCGATCCGCTGATCATGCGTCGGGTGTGCGCGGCGGCCGTCGAGCGCGGGGTGACGATCGGCGCCCAGGTCTCCTACTGGGACCTCGCCGGCTTCGGCCGCCGGGAGATGGACGTGGCCGCCCCGGAGCTGACCGCCGAGATCCTGTACCAGCTCTCGGCGCTCGACGGCATCGCGCGCGCGGAAGGCGGGCGTGTGGCGTACGTAAAACCGCACGGCGCCCTCTACAACAGGGTCGCGCGTGACCCCGTCCAGGCGCGCGCCGTGGCCGACGCGGTGCGGGCCTACGATCCGTCGCTCCCCCTGCTCACCCTTCCGGGCTCCGCGGTGCATGACGTCGCCGACGGCCTCACCGTCGTCGCCGAGTGCTTCGCCGACCGCGCCTACACGCCGTCCGGCGCGCTCGTGTCCCGACGCGAGCCCGGGGCGGTCGTCCACGACCCCGACACGGTCGTGCAGCGCGCTGTGCGGATGGCCGTGGACGGCACCGTCGTCGCGGTGGACGGCACCGAGGTCGCGTTGAAGGCCCGTTCCATATGCGTGCACGGCGACACCCCCGGCGCGGTCGTCCTCGCCAGGTCCGTCCGGTCCGCGCTGTCCGCGGCGGGCGTCATCCTGGAATCGTTCGCGTGAAGGTGCGGCGGGTCGGCGACACCGCCTTGCTCGTGGAGACCGGAGACCTGGCGACCGCCCACCGGATGGACGCCGCCCTCAGGAACGTCCCGCTGCCCGGTGTCGTGGACGTCGTCCCAGGCGAACGGACCGTCCTGGTGGTCGCGGACCGCTCCGCCGACCTGAACGGTCTGGCCGCCCGCCTCCCGCGGCTGCGCCTGGCCGACGACGTGGTGAGCGACGCCGAGCCACTGGAGATACCCGTCGTCTACGACGGTGAGGACCTCGACGCGGTCGCCTCCCTCACCGGACTGTCGCGCGAGGAGGTCGTCCAGCGGCACTCCGCGGCCTCGTACACGGTCGCCTATCTGGGCTTCTCCCCGGGCTTCGGCTACCTGTCGGGGCTGGATCCGGCGCTGCACGTGCCGCGCCGCGCCTCACCGAGGAAGGCCGTCCCGGCCGGTTCGGTCGCGATGGCGGGTCCGTACGCGGCCGTGTACCCGTCCCGGTCGCCGGGCGGCTGGCGGCTGCTCGGCCACAGCCGCCTGCCGCTGTGGGACGTGTCGCGCGATCCGCCGTCCCTGCTCCGGCCGGGGACGCGGGTGCGGTTCGTCCCCGAGGAGCGTCCTTGATCGAGGTCGTGCGGCCCGGCCCGCTGGCGACCGTCCAGGATCTCGGCAGGCCCGGCCGCGCGCATCTCGGCGTCCCCCGGTCCGGAGCCGCCGACCAGCGCGCGTTCAGGCTGGCCAACCGTCTCGTGGGCAACCCGGAGGGCGCGGCGGGCGTGGAGTTCACCTTCGGCGGCGCCGCCCTGCGCTTCCACCGCCGCGCCTGGATCGCGGTGACCGGGGCTCCGGTGACGCTGCGCATCGACGGCCGCCCTCACGGGATGAACGCGCCCTGCTTCGTTGGGAGAGGCGCCGTCGTCGAACTCGGCGCACCCGCGTCCGGGCTCCGTAGCTACGTCGCCGTACGAGGCGGCATCGCCGTAGACGAAGTGCTGGGCAGCCGTTCGACCGACCTACTGTCCGGCCTCGGGCCAGCGCCGCTCGCGCCAGGTGACCGCCTGCCGGTCGGCTCTGCGAGGGGCCTGAGTCACATCAATGTGGATGTCGTGCCCACAGTGGTCATGCCGGAGACCCCGATCCTGCGGATCCTGCCCGGTCCGCGTGACGACTGGTTCGCCCAAGACGCATTGGCCACGCTCACGTCCGCCCTCTACGAGGTGTCGCCGGACAGCAACCGCGTGGGCGTCCGCCTGAACGGGCCGCCCCTAGAACGGGCGCGCGACGGCGAACTCGGCAGCGAGGGCATGGTCATCGGTTCGCTCCAGGTGCCGCCCAGCAGGCTGCCCATCATCTTCCTGGCCGACCATCCGACCACCGGCGGCTACCCGGTGGTCGCGGTGCTCGCTTCGGCCGCCGTGGCCGACGCCGCGCAACTGCGCCCGGGGCAGAGGCTTCGCTTCCGGCTCTAGCCCCGCCTCCGTGTCGCCCGGTGTCTAGGTCAGCGGTGCGGGGACGGACCCGTCCAGGTGCGAGACGTCGTTGAAGCCGCGCAGCGACGCCAGGGCGCCGATCCTGACGAGCCGTGAGATCGAGCCGTTGTCCGCGCCGAGGAACGCGAACGGCCTGGCGCCGGTGGCGGCCGCGAGGGCCTGGGCGATGACCCCGCCGTGGGTGAACACGGCGATCCGTCCACCCGCGTGGGCCGCCGCTATACGGACGAGCCCCTCCTCAATGCGCGCGGCGAACGCCTCGTTCCTCTCCGCCCCAGGGATGACGTCCCAGCGTTCCTCGGCGAACATCCGCTGCGCCACCGGATCGTTCTCGGCGACCATCTTCCGGAAGAGACCGCCCTCCCACTCGCCGAGGTGCACCTCGCGCAGGTTCCGCTCGACCCGGGGCTCCAGCCCGACTCGGCGAGCCAGCGGCGCCGCCGTCTGGGACGTGCGGCGCAGGGGCGTCACGTAGATGGCGTCGAGGCGCTCGCCGGCGAGCCGCTCACCGACCCGCTCCGCCTGCTCCCGCCCCTCGGGCGCGAGTTCTGGGTCGCCGTGGCCGTCCACGAGCGGGAACGGCCTGTCGGGGCGCGCCGGCGCGGAAGCGCCGTGCCTGATGAGAAGGACTTCGGTGGCGCCGTCCGGCGCCTTGTACGGCGTCTGCCGATACTCGGTCGGCTCATCCCGCTGGTCCACTCTGCGCACCCTAGACGGAGACGCTCGTCAGCCCAGCAACGGGGCCAGCCGGTTCAGTTCCTCCTTCAACGGCGCAGCCGGGATGTCCTCGAACGGGGTCACGGTCACGTCGCCTCTAGCGGCTTCCCAGACGCCGGCGACACGGCCCTCGTACAGGACGACCGGAGAAATCCATCCCGCCGCTCGGCTCACCTGGCTCTTGTGCTCGGGCGGCACCAGGTGGGTCGAACCTGTCCCGGCGCCAAGGATGTACTGGTCGAACCCACCGAGCAGCCGGACGGACGTGGTGGGCGCGGTGTCGAGGAGTTCGTCCCTGTGCTCGTCAAGGACGTACATGGAGACGCCTTCGACCTCGACAGAGGACAACCCATCCTCGGCGGCGGCGAACCACGCCCTGACGTCCTTCTTCCGGCTCTGCTTGCGCATCAGCCAGTTGTCGAACATCTCGGGGGTCGCGGGCCCGTGGGCGCCCAGATAGGCGCGGATCACGGTACGGGCGGCCTCCTCCATGGAGGGCAGACCCGTCCAGCCCGGAAGCCATCGCGCCGGAGAGGTGAAAGTGACCTTGGTGCCCTGGGGCGGCCCGTAACAGAGCACGCCCCACCAGGCCAGCGGCTTGAGCAGCGTGCCCCAACCGGACCCGAGCACCTCGGCCAGATGCCGTGAGCCCGTCTCGTCCACGACGGCCCGGGTGAGCTCCTCGCGCGTGAGCGCCGCCCCGTCCGACAACGCGTCGGCGGCGGCAGCGGCGATCGCCTCAAGGTCGGCCGGCGTGGCGCCGAAGGTCCGCTGCCAGGTCCCCTTCTCCCAGTTGCGGATGGACGAGCACAGCATGAGATGGGCGGCGGCCTCGTCGGCGGGCAGGAGATGCAGGGTGCCGCGCGCGGCCCACGTCTTGACGAGCGTCCGATCGTCCAGCAGGACCCGTGTCACCTCGCCGGAGACGGGCGTCCGCCGGCGCACCGCGACGGCGAACTCGGCGGCGGACGCCACCTGCGCCTGCACGCCCGCCAGCCGCCGGGCGATCTCCGGGGCGGGCACGTCCTCCGGCTGCTCGACGAACTGCCGCCGCATCCGCCAGGCGAGGATCTGCTTCCACGTCACCGAGGCCATGCGCCGATTACATCGCGGCGCACCGACATTCCACGAGGCGCCCCCGGCGGCGGGTCAGGCGAGGCGGTGGGACAGCTCGGCGAAGGCGTCCCGGACGTCGTCGGTGGTGAGGAGCGTGAGGTCGGCGGCGGTCGCCGCGGACCCGAGCCGTGCCGCCCGAAGCGCCCGGCACGCGCACGCCTTCTCGTACATGGAGCGGGCGAAGCGTCCGTTGCCCAGTTCGTCGATCCGGCCGGTCCCGCATGCGCGCTGGAACACGAGGGCCAGATCGTCCAGGGCGCGCTCCTCCCACTGGTCGCCGCCCTGCTCGGCCATGAGCTGGGCGATGCGGAGCAGTTCGTCGGGCCCGTAGGAGGGGAAGTCCACGCGCACGTCGAACCGGGAGGCCAGCCCAGGGTTGGAGGCCAGGAACCGGGTCATGTCGGCGTCGTATCCGGCCAGAATGACGACGAGGCGGTCGCGGTCGTCCTCGGCCCGCTTGAGCAGCGTCTGCACCGCCTCCGCCCCGAACGCGTCGCCGCCCGAGTAGCCGGAGTTGCTCAGCGAGTACGCCTCGTCGACGAACAGGACGCCTCCGAGGGCGGAGTCGATGATTTTGTTCGTCTTCAACGCCGTCGCGCCGAGGTGCTCGCCGACGAGGTCGGCGCGCTGTGCCTCGACCACCTCCGGACGGGCGAGGAGCCCCGATGCGGCGAAGATGCTGCCGAGAACACGCGCGACGGTGGTCTTGCCCGTGCCCGGCGGCCCCGTGAACACGAAGTGGCGGGTCGGCGGGCGCGTGACCAGGCCCTGCTCCTGCCGCATCCGGGCCACCTGCAACTGGGCGGCGATCTCACGGACCTGCCGCTTCACCGGCTCCAGCCCGATCATCGCGTCGAGGGACCCGAGCGCCTCGTCCAGGGTCGGGGTCTCGGCGTAGCCGCGGAACCGCTCGGTGACCTCGGCGAAGGCGGTCTCCACGTCCTCGGCGCGCACGGTGACCAGGTCGTCGGCGGTGGGCCTGGCCGGTGCGCCCGACGACGAGACGGCTTCGACCACGCGCACGTCCCGCGCGCGCGCCGCCGCCTCGGCCAGCGACCTGACGAACCGGCCGTTGCCCAGGTCGTCGATGATGCCGCGCCGCTCGACCTCCTCGAATCGGGCGGCGAGCCTCCGGCGGGCCTCCGGGTCGAGCCTGTCCTCGCGAAGCGCGGTGTGGAAATCGGCGATCTGCAGCAGCTCCGAGGGGCGGTAGGACGGGAAGAGCACGCGCGTGCCGAAACGGGAGGCCAGCCCAGGGTTGGAGTCGAGGAACTCCGCCATCTGTGTCTCGTACCCCGCCAGGATGATGACGAGGTTGTCGCGGTCGTCCTCAGCTCGCTTGAGCAAGGTCTGGACGGCCTCGTCGCCGAACCGGTCGGGTTGCCCCTCCGCGGAGTTGACCAGGCTGTACGCCTCGTCGATGAACAGGACCCCGCCCAGAGCGGAGTCGACGAGCCGGTTGGTCTTAATGGCCGTCGCACCCAGGAACTCACCAACGAGGTCAGCGCGGTGAGCCTCGACCAGGGCGGGTTCGGGCAGCAGCCCGAACGCGTAGAAGATCTTGGCGAGCACGCGGGCGACGGTGGTCTTGCCCGTGCCGGAGGGCCCCACGAAGACGAAGTGCCGCATGGGCTTCTCGGTGGGGACCCCGGCGGCGGCGCGCATGTGCGCCGCCTCGATGGACGCGGCGATGGAGCGGACCTGCCGCTTGACCGGCTCCAGCCCGATCATGCTCTCCAGCTCCGCGAGCGCGTCCGCCACGGAGATGTCCGGCGACTCCGTCCGGCGCTCGGGCGGCGCCTTGCGCTCGGGGGCGGCGCCCGGGTCGGCGGCCTGCGCCGCTGCGCGCTGGTCGTGCGCCGCCTGCGCGGAGGTGGCGGCGCCCCCGTCCTCGCCGGAACCGCGCCGGTCGGGCCTGCTCGGCTTGTCCGTCCGCTCCCGCTTCTCCGGACCAGAGGAGTTCTTGCGCGGCCCTGCCATGGCGTCCCCCTTCGGGCTCGCCTGCTCCTGCACCCAACCCGTTTCGTAAGCCTCCGCCGGAACGGCTCGCCTTGCCCGGTCCCAGCGGTAGGCGAGAACGGCCAGTGCCGCGAGCCACCCTGGCGTGACGCTGGCCTGCGGCAGCGGGTGGGCGCACGCCGCGGTCGCCACACCCGCGGCGGCCAACCCCAGAAGCGTCGTGCTCCACGGCGCGTATCCGCGCAGGCGGAAGGCGATGAATGCGACGGGCACGGCGAGCAGGGCGAGAAGCAGCGACGGGTTCAGATAGGGCGGGTGCCCATCGTCCGGGTAGAGCCTGCCCAAAGGCACCGACAGCGCCAGCCAGGCCAGAATCACCGTGACGACGGCCATGCCCGTTGGCGAGCGCAGTGTCAGATGAACGACGACCAGCAGGATCACCGTGAACGCTGCCGCGCCGAGGATCGGCCCGTCCAGGAGGACCGTCGCCACCAGCACAAGCGCGATCAGCAGGACCGCCCCCAGAAACCTCAGCCCGGGAGCGACCTGGAAGTAGCGCCATCTCAGGCGCTCGAAAAGATCCCGCGCCGCGGCGTTCTTCGCCGGGCGGGAGCGAGACCTGCCGAACAAAGCCATCAAGAGCGAGTAAAGCGCAGGACCGCCCGGAACGGGACTACCCGCGCCCTGTTCGTTGACTTACATCGACCCCTGCCTGGTGCGAAGCAGAGCCCACGCCGCGCCTGGGAGCAGGACATTCGTCCTGTCCAGAAGTCGATGTTCTGCTCTGCTTCCGCTTCCGGGCGCGCGGGACGGCGCGCCCCTACGATCGGTGGCGCAGTCCGTTCCCGCTCTAAGGAGACCCCTTGACCGACCCCACCGGCGCCCTGCCCGGGCTGGTCCCCTCTCCCGCCGCAGCCCCGAGCGCGGCGCGCGCCGCAGGTTACGAGATCGAAGAGGAGCTGCGGGCCGCGCCGTCCGGAAGCGGCCGCCCGGTCGTGATCGCGGGAGTGGACGAGGTCGGACGAGGCGCGTGGGCGGGGCCCGTCGTGGTGTGCGCGGCAGTGACGGACGCGAGCCCGCCACCCGTCCTGCCTGGGCGCGGGAAGAAGACGGTCGCGCTGACCGATTCCAAGCTCCTCACGCATGCGCATCGCGAGGCATTCGCAGATATCCTCCCTGACTGGCTGGCCGGGCACGCCATTGGCGCGTCCAGCCCAGAAGAGATCGACGAGCTGGGCATGACCGCCGCTCTGAGGCGCGCCGCTATCCGCGCGTTGGAATCGCTGCCCGTCCAGCCAGATGTGGTCATCCTCGACGGCAAGCACGATTTCCTCAGCCGTCCTTGGCGCGTCCGGTGCGAAATCAAGGCCGACCAGAGATCGGTCACCGTAGCGGCCGCGTCCGTCCTGGCCAAGGTCTATCGAGACCGTCTCATGGCGGATCTGGACGGCGAGTTCCCCGGCTTCGGGTTCGCCGACAGTGCCGGGTATCCCTCCCCCGTCCATCAGAAGGCGTTGGAGGAGCATGGGCCCACGCCGCACCACAGGCTGTCGTGGTCGTACCTGGACGAACTCCCACGCTGGCGCCACATGAAGAAGCACCGCGATCCGCTCGCCGGCGAAGGGCAGCTCAGCCTGCTGTGATCCCCTGTGAGCCCTCTCGCGCGCGTGCATGAGTCATCCCCGACGGCCCGGGTAGAGCGGCAGACACGGGAGGTGGATGCCATGGACACCGTCGTCAAGAAGCTGCTGCGGGAATCCGGCGGGACGTTCGCCGAGGAGGCCGGCATAACCCTGAAGGACCAGCCGGCCGCGCTGTTCAAGCTGCTCGTCCTGGCCAACCTGCTGAGCGCCCGCATCTCCTCGGACATCGCCCTCGCCGCCGCCCGCGAGCTGTTCGAGGCGGGAGGCGGCACGGCACGCGGCATGGGCCGGCTCACCTGGCAGGAGCGCGTCGACGCGCTCGGCAGGGGCCACTACGTCCGCTACGACGAGAGCACCGCGTCCCGCCTGGGCGACGTGGCGCAGATCGTCGAGGACAGGTACAAGGGCGATCTGCGGCGGCTCGCCATCGAAGCCGGACGCGACCCCGAGAAGGCCGCGGAACTGCTGCGGGAGTTCCCCGGCATCGGCCCCACCGGAGTGGACATCTTCTGCCGCGAGGCGCAGGCCATCTGGCCGTGGCTCCGCCCCTACGTCGACGACCAGGTGAAGAAGGGCGCCGAACGCCTGGGACTGCCCAGCGACGCCGAGAAGCTCGCCTCGCAGGTGCCGGAGAAGGACCTGGCCCGGCTCACCGCGGCGCTCGTCAGAGTGGCCCGGGACAAGAAGCTGGCCGAGCACCTGAAGGCCGCGTAGGCGAGGCGCGCACGCGTCACGTCCAGACGACGACCTCGTCCATGTGCTTGCGGGTGATGTCGGGCACCATCGCGTCGTCCGCCGGGTAGCCGACGGGTATCACGACGTAGGCGCGTTCTTCCCGCGGACGGTCGCACACCTCGTTCAGGAAGCGCATGGGGCTCGGCGTGTGCGTGAGGGTCGCCAGACCCGCCTGGTGGAGGCCGGCCAAGAGAAACCCCACGGCGATGCCCACCGACTCCTTTACGTAGTACGGTCGCGGCGTCTCAGGGCCTTTGTGGACTTCGAAGACGATGATGACCGCGGGGGCGTCCTCAAGGAACGGCTTGCGCCAGTCGGTGCCGAGCGGAGCCAGCGCGTCCAGCCACTCCTGAGAGGCGCGCTGCTCGTAGAACTCCCGCTCCTCCCGCTCGGCGGCGTCCCGGAGTCGCCTCTTGCGCTCCGGGTCGGTCACCACCACGAAACGCCACGGCTGCAGGTTGGCCCCGCTGGGCGCCGTCGCCGCGGCCCGGATCGCGTGCTCGATGACGGCGCGCGGCACCGGACGGTCGGAGAAGTCCCGGACGGTGCGGCGCAGCGTCATCGTGTCGGCGAACGTCTGGACGCGCTCGACCGACTGCTCGGGCGCGACGTCGAAACGAGGCGCAGGCACGACGGGGTACTGCGGCTGGGTGCTCATGTGACCGTTCCTACCGTCGGCCCCGGCCCGGGACAATCGGCAGCATCAGCCAACGTTCCCGGGCCCGTTCCGGCACTCCGCGCGTCGTGGGGTGCTCAGTCCTTTCCGCGCGAGGCGACCCACTCCAGGTTCCAGCCGTACGCCTGGTCGACCGTCATCTTGCCCCAGCGCGGACGGCCGGGCGGCGGCAGGACGTACCGGCCCTCACGGCGGACGACCAGCTCCCCGTTCACGTTCTCGATGAGCGCCAGAACCGCGTCACGGGAGGCGTCCATGCAGTCGTTCATGTGCATCTCGATCGGCGGCGCGCCCACCGGGAACAGCGTGGCGACCGCGTTCATGCCCCGGAAGTCGTCGGCGCCTTCGTAGATCTCGGCGAACACCAGGATCCGCTTGAACTCCGCCGTGTGGTCGAGGTTGATGTGGAGGTTCTCCCCCGTCTCGATCGCGCCGGTGCGGTCGTCCTTGTCGAGCTTGATGTAGGGCGGGCGGTCGAGCGCGCCCATGTCGCCGAGGGCGTGGATGATGCCCTTCCGGCCGTCCTTCAGCTCCCACAGGCAGCAAAGGTCCAGGTCGAGGTCGACGCCGCGGCGGCGCTTGCCGAGGAGCCCCTTGGCCGCGCCCTCGCGCGCCGTCCAGTTGAGGTTGACGCGCATGTGGCCGCCCGTCGCCCCGTGCTTGGTGAGCGACACCGACGGCGCGTTCTTCGTCAGAGAGATCTTGCCGCCCTGCTGTTGCGGCGGCGTGGCCCCGGCGGGAGGCGTGGCCCCGGCGGGGGGCGGCGGCGCGTACTGGCCGGGCGGCGGGTACTGGCCGGCGGGCGGGGCGTACTGCTCCGCGGGCGGCTGGTACTGGCCGGGCGGCGGCGGGGGCGCGTACTGGCCGGGCGGCGGCGGATACTGCCCGGGCGGGGGCGCGTACTGCCCGCCGGCAGGCGGGGGCGGAGGCGTGTACTGGCCGCCGGGCGGCGGCGGCACGTACTGCCCGCCGGGAGGCGCGTACTGCTCCTGCGGCGCGGGCTGCTGCGGCTGCGGAGGGGCGGGCGGCGGAGCCTGCGGCTGCGGGGGCGCGGGAGGCGCCGCCTGGCCGGGGTCGTCGACGCTGATGCCGAAGTCGGTGGCCAGCCCGGCGAGCCCGGAGTCGTATCCCTGGCCGATCGCACGGAACTTCCACGCGCCCTGCCTGCGGTAGAGCTCGCCGAGGACGAACGCGGTCTCGGTGGTGGCGCCCGGGCTTTCGAACCGGGCGACCTCGGCCCCGCCCGCGGCGTCCAGCACGCGCACGTAGAGCCCCTGGAACTTGGAGAACGTCCCTCCGTCGGAGGACGCGGCGATGACGATCTTGTCGACGGCGGGCTCGACCCTGTTCAGGTCGACCGCCAGGACGTCACGGACGGTCGGCCCCTGCTGCTTGCCCTCGTGCCTGACGGCGCCCGACCCGTGCACGGGCTGGTTGTAGAAGACGAAGTCGTCGTCCGACCGGACCCGGCCGGTCTCCGCCAGCAGGAGCGCAGAAGCGTCCGCGTCGGGCACGCCGGGGCCGCCCTGCCAGCCAAGCTCGACCCGCACCGAAGGAACCGGAACCGCCGTGTTGGCGCCCTTCTGCATCGACATGAACGCTCCTCGTCATCGACCGACTGTCACCAACCTACGGGCAGCCGCCCGGCCCCGCGACTCGCCATGAGGGGAGGACGCTCGGCGCCCCGGGGGAGTTCCGTTTCGCTCGCGCGGCCTCACCCGGACGAGTCGGTGGGCGGCGCCCCCGGCAGCGGCGCGGGCTCGGGCGTGCGCAGGCCGTCCAGGACGATTCGCAGATTGCGGTCCCACTGCTGGTCACCCGCTTGCAGGCCCACCGTGTGGTCGCCGGTGGAGACGGACACCAGCAGGAACGCGACGTCCTGCCACGTGATGTCGGCGCGCATGGCGCCGGCGCCCTGCGCCCGCTCCACCAGAAGGCGGATGCGCTCGCGCAGTTCCGCGCGCGCGTGGTCGATGCCACCGCCCAGCGCGTAGTTGATGTCGCACAGTTCGTTTCGAAGCCGGGTGTAGGACGCCGCGAAGCCGCAGAAGCCCTCCCAGGGGTCGGGATCGGCGAGGCCCTCGTCACCCTTGGCGACGATCTCACCGAGCACCTCGGCGAGGACCGCCTCGAGCAGCGTCTCCAGGGTGCTGACGCGCCGGTAGAACGTCCCGACGCCCACCCCGGCGCGGCGCGCGATCTCGTGGGCCGTGACCTCGCCGCCGATCTCGCCGGTCGCCTCGCGCGCCGCCGCGACGAGACGCTCCACGTTGCGCCGGGCGTCGGCCCGCGGGCGGCGGCCCGTGCCGTCGTCCAGCAGCCGGTCCACCGCGCTCCTGGTACCGCTCATGAATCGGATTCTAGCCACAAGCGGACGCTTCCGGTCCGATTTAAGTGGACAGCTCACGTCCGGTTGCGCTAACTTCTCCGGAAGCGGACGCGACCCGTCCGTTTGACGAAGGGACCGGTGATGGCATCCGGACACGGAGGCTCCCCCGCCATGAAGATCACCGCGCTCGCCGCGGGCTTCGTGATGGCGAGCGTGGACGCCACGGTCATGCAGATAGCGGGGGCGACCGTGCAGGAGCGCCTCCACGCTCCGCTGAGCCGCCTGACCTGGGCCGTCGACGGCTACGTGCTGACGTTCGCGGCCCTGCTGATGCTGGCGGGCGGCCTCGCCGGCCGGCTCGGGGCCCGGCGCGTCTACCTGGCGGGCATGGCGGTGTTCCTCGCCGCCTCGCTGGCCGCCGCGCTCGCCCCCGCGATCGAGGTCCTCATCGCGGCCCGGCTCGTCCAGGGCGCGGGCGCCGCGCTGTTCATGCCGAGCTCGCTCGCCCTGCTGGTCGAGGCGTTCCCCGACCCGCGGCGCCGCACGCGCGTGCTCGGCCTCTGGTCGGCGATCGTGTCGTCCTCGATCGCGCTCGGCCCGACGCTCGGCGGCGTCCTGGTGGGCACGCTCGGCTGGCGCAGCATCTTCCTGCTCAACCTGCCGCTCGCGATCGCGGGCATGGCGCTGGCCCGCCGCCACATCGCCCCCGTCCCCGGCCGTCCCGGCCCGCTCGCCCTCCCCGGCCACGCCGCGCTGACCGCCGGCCTCGGCGCCCTGAGCTTCGTGCTGATCGAGGGACCGCACCGCGGCTGGACCTCCCTCCCGGTCCTCGCCGCGATCGCCCTGGTGCCGGGCGCCACCGCCCTCCTCCTGCTGCGGGAACGCCGCGCCCCCGCCACCGTGATGCCGTGGGCGCTGTTCCGCGACCCGCGCTTCACCGGCGCCAACACCGTGGGCTTCCTCTTCAACGCCGCCTTCTTCGGGACGCTCTTCCTGGTCGGCCTGTACTTCCAGCACGGCACGGGCGCCGGCCCGATCCGGGCGGGCCTGATGGTCCTCCCGATGACGGTCTTCCTGCCGCTGAGCAATCTGGCGTTCGCGCACCTGTCCACCCGCATCCCGGCCGGCCTTCTGCTGACCGCCTCCCTCGTCCTGGCGGCCGCAGCGGCGTTCGCCCTGACCGCGCTCACCCCGTCGGGCCCCTACTGGGCGACCGCGGCGGCCCTGGCGACGACCGGCATCGCGGGCGGCATCGTCTCCCCCGCCATGACGGCGGTCATGGTCGACGCCGCGGGCCCGGGCAACGGCGGCGTCGCGGGCTCCGTCCTCAACACGGGACGCCAGATAGGCACGCTCATCGGCGTAGCGGTCATAGGCGCCGTACTGGGCGCGTCCACCGACTGGACGGCCAGCGCGGCCATCGCGTTCTCACTGGTCGGGGCCGCCTACCTCGCCGCGGCCCTGGGGGCCTGGCGCCTCATAGCCCACCCCGAACGAGCCGCCGGGCGCGAGCAGCAGCACCCCGTCCAAGAATCCACCCCCTGCACGCACACCCAACCCGCCTGACCGCACCAGAAAGGAACGATGTCGTGAGAGGCGTCGGAGTGTCAGGGGACTCGGGCGGTCCAGTCGGGGGTGGCGAACTTGCCGGTCACGTACTTGTCGGCGAGGCGCCGTTCGTCGTCGGTCACGCGGTCGTCGGTGAGGCCGTAGCGGCCGCGGAAATGGGCGATCATGCGATCGATGATCTCTTCGCGGGGCAGGCCGGTCTGGCGGCGGAGCGGGTCCACGCGCTTGACCGCGCTGGCGATGCCCTTGTCGGAGATCTTCTCCCGGCCGATGCGGAGGACCTTCAGCATCTTGTCGGCGTCGATGTCGTAGGCCATGGTCACGTGGTGCAGCACGGCGCCGGCGGCCAGCCGCTTCTGCGCCGCCCCGGCGATCTTGCCGTGGTCGGAGGTGATGTCGTTCAGCGGCTGGTACCAGGCCCTGATCCCGAGCTCGCCCAGCGCTCCCAGCACCCAGTCGTCGAGGAAGGCGTAGCTCTCGGCGAAGGACATCCCCGCCACCAGGCTTTCGGGGGCGTAGAGCGAGTAGGTGATGGTGTTGCCCGGCTCGATGAACATCGCGCCGCCGCCGCTGATCCGGCGGACCACCTCCACGCCGTGCCGCTCGGCCTCCGCGGCGTCGACCTCGTTGCGCAGCGACTGGAAGCTGCCGATGACCACCGCCGGCGACGCCCACTCCCACACCCGCAGCGTCGGCGGGCGCCGTCCCGCGCCGACCTCCTCGGCGAGAACCTGGTCGAGGGCCATGTGCAGCGCCGGGTCCTGCGGCGGCTCATGGACGAGCCGCCAGTCGTGCTCGCGCCAGTCGGACGCGCGCGCGACGGCCCGCCGCACCGCGATCCCCACGGCCTCGGCGGTGATGCCGAGCATCACGGTGTCCCGCGGGAGAGCCGCCTGGACGCGGGCCCCGAGCGCCCGGGCGTCGAGCCCGGCCGGCAGCCCGTCCAGGGCCGCATTGATCGTTTCGAGGGCGTCGTCCGGTTCCAGGAAGAAGTCGCCGCTGATCCTCGGGCCGCGCAGCACCCCGTCCACGACGTCGACGTCGGCGACGACCAGCTTGCCGCCGGGGACCTTGTACTCACCGTGCATCACGTAGACCTGAACCCCGCGGACCCGCACCGGATTCCGCCGCGTGCGCGACGACGGCGCGGCGGCGGGCGGCCACTGCGGCTAGTGTTCCGGGAACCCGACCACAGGAGGGGGCATGCCGAAACCGGGAAGGCCGGTGCGCGGCTCGTCCGGGGGCCGCCCGCTGATGGCGGCCCTCGACCTGTTCGGCCGCCGCTGGACCCTGCGCATCGTCTGGGAACTCCAGGACCAGCCCCTCGGCTTCCGCTCCCTCCAGCAGCGCTGCGACGCCATGTCCTCCAGCGTCCTGCGGCAGCGGCTCCTCGAACTGATCGACGCGGGCCTCGTCCGCCAGACGCCCGAGAACCTCTACGCCCTGACCGAGCTGGGCCGCGACGCCCGGGAGGCTCTCCGCCCGCTGTCGCGATGGTCCGACCGATGGGCCGCCGCGCTCGACGAAGGGCCCGGCTGACACCGCGCCCCGTCCTGCGGCCGCTGATCCCGGCCCGGGGGCCCGACGGCCGCCTCGACGCCCTCCGCACGCTCCCTTGCGTTTCTTTTTCCGAAGCATCAGACTGCTTCTAAAACCGAAGCACTCCGGAGGTCGCCGTGCCCCGCATCGCGCCGCTCGATCCCCCGTACACCCCCGAAGTCGCCGCCGCCCTGGCCAGATGGATGCCGCCGGACGTCGCCCACGACCCTCTGGTGCTGTTCCGCGTCCTGCACCGGAACCCCGAACTGGCGTCCCGCATGCGCGTGCTCGGCGCCGGCCTGCTCGCCCACGGCCGCCTGCCCGCCCGCGACCGGGAGATCATCATCGACCGGACCTGCGCCCGCACCGGCTGCGAGTACGAGTGGGGCGTCCACGCCGCGGCGTTCGGCAAGGCCGCCGGGCTCGGCCGAGAGCACCTCCGGGCGACCGTGTCCGGCGACGGCGCCCCCTGGTCGCCGAAGGAGCGCCTTCTGATGAGCGCGGCCGACGAACTCCACGACTCGGCCCGCATATCCGACCGGACCTGGACCGCCCTCGCCGAGCACTACGAGGAGCCTCAACTGCTCGAGATCCTGGTGCTCGCCGGCTGGTACCGCACCATCGGCCAACTGATCAACACACTGGAGATCGACAACGAACCCTGGGCCCCGCCCTTCCTCACATAAGGCACCACCACTTCGCCACACACCCGCCCACGAGAACCTCGGGACGACTCACGCACCGCTGCGGTGACGCGCTTCTTGGCAGGTCGGTTGGGTGGGCGGGGCGGGGGCGTTGTTGAATGGCGGCGTTGCGGGGAGGGTGGTCCGATGAGCAATCTTGACGTCAAGCCGAAACCGGTCGAGTGCGGGGGGCGCGAGGACGTCCCGGGAGGGCCGGTCCATGAGCTGCTGCCGCCCCGGCGGGTGCCGCTCGGCGAGAGCACGGTCGTGCGGCGGCTGCTGCCCAGCCTGGGCCGCCGGATGGTCGGCGCCTGGTGCTTCGTCGACCACTACGGACCGGACGACATCGCCGACGAGCCGGGGATGCAGGTGCCGCCGCATCCGCACATCGGCCTGCAGACGGTGAGCTGGCTGCACGGCGGCGAGGTCCTCCACCGCGACAGCCTGGGCAGTCTGCAGACCGTCCGGCCGAAGGAGCTCGGGCTGATGACGTCCGGTCGGGCGATCTCGCATTCGGAGGAGTCGCCGCGCGGGCACGGCCCCGTCCTGCACGGGGCCCAGCTCTGGGTGGCGCTGCCCGATTCGGACAGGGACACCGACCCGGCGTTCGAGCATCACGCCGACCTGCCCGTCGTCGACGGTCCGGGGTTCGGCGCCACCGTGATCCTCGGGGAGCTGGACGGGGCCGCGTCGCCCGGCACGGTCTTCACGCCCATCGTCGGGGCGGACGTCGCCCTGGCGGACGGCGCGGACGTGCGCCTGCCCGTGGAACCGGACTTCGAGTACGCCGTGCTCACGATGTCCGGCGTCACGGAGGTCGACGGCATGCGCGTGGACCCCGGGTCGATGCTGTACCTGGGATCCGGCCGCCGCGAGCTGCCCCTGAGGGCCGACGTGGCGAGCGGGCTCGTGCTGCTCGGCGGCGAACCGTTCGAGGAGAAGCTCGTCATGTGGTGGAACTTCGTCGCCCGGACGGGTGAGGAGATAGCCCGCGCCCGCGACGACTGGATGGGAGGCGACCGCTTCGGCAGCGTGCGCGGCTACGACGGCTCCCCGATCCCGGCGCCCGCCATGCCCGCGACGCCTCTGAAACCGAGGGGCCGGACTCGCTGAACGGCCGCGCGCCGCTCTCAGCTCTCGCCGGCCTGCGCGTCGCCGGCCTGCGCGTCGCCGGGCGGCGCGTTGCCGGGCGGCGCGTTGCCGGGCGGCGCGTTGCCGGGCGGCGCGTCGGCGACCTGCGCGTTGCCGGGCGGCGCGTTGCCGGGCGGCGTGTCGGCGGCCTGCGCGTTGGCGGGCGGCGCTTCGGAGGCGCGGAGGGAGGCCAGGAGGGTGCTCAGCATCAGCAGGCCTCCTGCGGCGGCGAGGCCGTTGAGGGCGATGGCCGCGATCGGATACTCGGCGGACGTGTAGCCGCCCGGGCGAAAGACCGCGACCGCGAGTTTCCAGCCGCCCCAGGCGAAAAGGGAGCCGGACGCGGTGAATCCGATGGCCGTCGGCAGCCATGCGGGCGTGTTCGGGCGTGCGGAGCTGATGGCCAGGACGCTCCAGACGCCGAGGAGCGCCCACAGGGCCGAGTCGCCCAGGAGGAGGCGGGTGTTCACGTCGACGAGATCGCGGTGCGCGGGGTCGAGCCCGAGTTCCGCACCCGCCGACCACAGCGTCCAGAAGGCGGCCGGCACGGCGGTGAGCACGGTGGCCGTGCGCGCGCGTCCGACGGCGGTCCGGTTGCGGTCGGAGAGATGCCCCAAGAAGGCGGTCGGCCATCGTTCCCGCATGTAGATGGGGAGCGCGATGGCGAGGCCGATGGCCATGCCGGTGAATCCGATGCCGATGAAAGTCATCTCCCACGAGGGCGCCGCGTCGCCGCCGGTTTCCTCACCACCGCCGCCCAGGAGGGCACTGACCAGGGTGTAGGGCATGAGGGGGATCAGGAAGCCGCCGCCCACCCAGGTGAGGAAGACCAGAGGCGCGGCCGGGATCCGCCACCGCATGCCCCGCGCCAGGACGAGCCCCAGCGCGATCCCGGTCGCGGACATGCCGACCGTCACCACGTTGAGCACGATCCAGTCCGCGCCGCCGAAATGCGCCGGAACGTGGCCGAACGCCGCGGCCGCTACCCACACGACCTTGACCGCCAGATAAAGCGACAACGACGCGGCGGCGCCGTACCCGCCGAGCCGTCGCGCCGCCGCCCATCTCGTCCCGATCACTCCGGACATTCCCGTCATGATCGAAGCCTGCCGCCCGCCGGGCGGGCGCCCCTCCCCCGCGCGGAGCGTACGCCTCCCCCGGGGGAGGGAGGGCGACGGCCTAGCGATCAGCGGGGAGGAACTCGTCGAGGGCTTCGGCGACCAGGTCGGGACGTTCGAGGGTCTGCATGTGCGGCGTGCCGGGAAGCTCCCGGTAGGTCGAGCCCGGGATGCGCCCGGCGATGCCCGACATGATCTCCGGGGTCGTCGAGGCGTCCCGTTCTCCCGCGAGCACCAGGGTCGGGAAGTCCTTCCCTGCCAGCCGGCCCTGGACGTCCAGGCCCTTGAAGGCCCGCCAGGCCGCGGCCCAGTCGGCGGAGTCGAAGCGCCGGATGCGCTCCCGCGCGTACCGGACGCCCCAGGGGTCGGTGGCGAGCGCGGCGGGCGTGAACCAGCGCGTCAGGGTGGGGACGATCTGCGCTTCCATGCCGTCGGCCTCACCGGACCGGGCTCGGTCCTCGAAGGCGTCGAAGGCGTGGTCGGTGGTGGCGAGCAGGGCCAGCGAGGCGACGCGTTCGGGTGCGCGGGCGGCGACGGTCTGCGCGATGCCGCCGCCCATCGACAGGCCGACGACGTGCGCCCGCTCCACGTCGAAGGCGTCGAGGACGCCGAGCAGGTCCGCGGCGAGGTCGTCCATGCTGAACGGCCGGGACGCCCCGGCTGCGCCGCCGTGTCCGCGGAAGTCGTAGGCGAAGACCCGCCGGCCGTCCGCCAGCCGCTCCATGACGGGCTCCCACATGCGCCAGTCCACGCCCAGGGAGTGCGAGAGGATCACGGCCGGCCCGCGGTCGCCCTTCTGCGCGACGAGGGTCTCATGATCGGCGAGCGCGATGCGGTGCATGCGCGGCGGCTTGGCCATGCCCTGCTCTTCCAGAACGCCGTTGACGACGGCGAGCGCGTCCAGCGCGCGAGGGAAGCCCGCGTAAACCGAGACGTGCTCGCACAGGGCCAGCAGTTCGGACGGTTCGACGCCCTGCCGCAACGCTCCCCGCACATGGCTGGCGAGGCGGCGTTCGGCGCCGCCCAGGGCCGCGATGATGGCGACGGAGGCCAGCTCGCGCGCCCGGCGGCCCAGTTCGGGCCGGGCCAGCGCCCCGCCGAACGCCCCCTCCACCACGGCCTCGAACATCTGCGGGGACGTCTGGAGCACCTCACCGAGCGCCTCTTCGGGCCTGCGCCCCATCAACCCTTCATATTCGCGCCGTCCGCGCTCGCCACGGTTCATGTCCTGCTCCTCTGTAGAAGTCCGCGTTCTGTGGGACGCCTCCATGCTCGTGCCGGTAGCGGCAAGATGTCTAAGACCTAGTAAGGCTCATCGTCATATCTCAGCCTTATTACTCTCGTGTCAACCGCCCGCGTCGCGGACGTCTCGCCGTGCCCGTTCCGGTTCCCCGGCGGTCTGCGGTCACGGTCCGATCGAGGCGAGGTCCGGACGGCGCGCCGCGAAGTCGATGAACGCGGCCAGCGCGGGACTCGGACGGCGTCCGGCGGGCCAGGCGAGGGACGGCGCCCAGGTCGGTTCGGGCTCAAGCCGCACGACGCTCACCGGCTGGCCCGGCTCCTCGGCGACCGAGCGGGGGACGACGGCCGCGGCGAGTCCCACGCTCGCCATCGCCCTGGCCGTGCTGTACTCCCGCGTCTCGAACCGGATGCGCGCCGTCGCGCCGGCGGCCGCCAGGGCGGACAGGACGATCTCGCGGATCACCGAGCCCGGCGAGTAGCAGACCAGGTCGACACCGTCCAGCGCGGCGACGGGCACCCTGTACCGGCCCGCGAGCGGCGCCGACACCGAAGTGATGAGGACGAGCGGCTCCTCGCCGAGGGGGAGGGACTCCAGCCGCCGCCCTTCCTCCTGCGGCGGCATCCGGACGACGGTCGCCGCGTCGAGGCGTCCTCCGCCGAGGCCCGCGACCATCTCCTCGGTGTTCATCTCCCGAAGTTCCACGTCGACCGCCGGGAACTCCCCGGAGAACTCCGCCAGCAGGCGCGCGAGCCGGGCCGTCAGGCCGCGGGCCCCGCCGAGGCGGATCCGGCCCCGTGTCCCCTCCGCCCAGCCGCGCATCTCGTCCTCGACCGCCGCGATGTCGGACAGGATCCGCTCGGCGTGCTCCAGGAGCGCCGACCCGGCCGGTGTCAGCTCGACCCTGTGGTTGTTGCGCTCGAACAGGGTGATGCCGAGCTGCCGCTCCAGCTTGCGGATCTGCTGGGACAGGGCGGGCTGCGCGATCTGCAACGTCTCCGCCGCACGCGTGAAGTGCAGCTCACGCGCCACCGCCCTGAAGTACTCCAGCTGTCGAGAACCCATCATGCGTACATGCTCTCACCACGACGTTGCTCATGTGTGGCACCTATTACGCCGTCTCGGGTGTTAACGCCGGGGTAACAGCCCGCTCCCGACACTCCCGATCATGGATTCCGACGCAGGACGGCGTCGATGAGACGGGCCGTGCTCCTCGCCGCCGCGGTGCTCGCCGCGACCGCGACCCTCGTGGCCGGTTCGACGGCGTTCGTCTACGAGCCGCCCGCCGTCCCTACGATGGCCCCGACGGCCCCGGCCCAGAGGCGGCATCCGACGACACCCACCCTCACCCGATCCCAGCGCGATGAACTCACCCGCGCGCTCCGCCGGTACCTGGACGGCAGGACCGGCGATCTGTCGATCTCGGTGCGCGAGGCGTCCACCGGCCTCTCGTACTCCTACGGCGACGGCCTGCGCACGGCGACGGCCAGCATCGTCAAGGTCGACATCGTCATGGCGCTGCTTCTCCGGGCTCAGCACGAGCGGCGTGCACTCACGTCCAGCGAGAAGGCCCTCGCCGAGCGGGCCATCAAGGTCAGCGACAACGACGCCGCCAGCGCGTTGTGGCGTTCCGTCGGCGGCGCGCGCGGTCTGGCCGCCGCCAACAGGAAGCTCGGCCTGCGCGACACCGAGCCCGGTCCCGGCGGCTCCTGGGGGTCGACGACGACGAGCGCCGCCGACCAGATCCGGCTGCTGACCGCCCTCACCTCCGCGGACAGCCCGCTGAGTTCGGCGAGCCGCCGCTACGTCCGCCGCCTGATGGGGGACGTGGCGCCAGAGCAGGCATGGGGAGTCAGCGCGGCGGGGACCGGCGCCGAGGTGAAGAACGGCTGGCTGCCCCGCGAAAGGCACGGCGGCGCCTGGACGGTCAACAGCATCGGAATCGTCGCCATCGCGGGCCGCACCTTCCTGCTCGCCGCTCTCTCCGAACGCGACCCCACCCTGCGGGACGGCGTCGAGACCCTGGAGCACGTTTGCGGAACCGTCGCCGCGGCCCTCGTCCGCGCCTCCATCGAAACCTGAGCGGTCCGTTCACCTGCGATGTTCGCGATATCCGCCCCGGGGCCGTCATACTCTCCGTCAACCAGGGCCCGTCCCCCCGCGCCGAAGGAGCCGCTGGCATGCGCACTCGTCCGCTGTACGACGTCGCCGCCGTCCTGGCGCGGCTGGGCGTGGGCATCGTCTTCATGGCACACGGCTGGCAGAAGATCGAGGCGGGGGTCACCGCGACGGGCCGCTCCTTCGACGCCCTCGGCGTGCCGCTGCCGACCGCCGCGGCGGTCTACTCCGCGTTCGTCGAGCTCCTCGGCGGGGCCGCGCTGATCGTCGGGCTCGGCCTGCCGATCGCCGGGGCCCTCCTCTTCATCGACATGGCCGGCGCGTTCGTCTTCGTCCACGCGGACCAGGGCCTGTTCCTGGTGGACGGCAAGACCGTCCAGAACGGATACGAGCTGGTCCTCGCGCTGGGCATGGCCGGCCTGCTGTTCGCGGCGGGCGGCGGAGGCCGCCTGACCCTCGACCAGTGGATCGTCGCGAAGCGCTTCCACCGCCCCCATCAGGGCGACGAGGACGAGGAGGACGCGGCGAGCTTCGTGGAGTCGCTGCGGCAGGCCGAGACGAAGCCCGCGAAGAAGCCGCGCCGCTCCCCCAAGGCGCCCGCGGCTCCCGCCCCGGACCCGTCCGAGAAGCCGGACAAGCCCGCCGACGACCCCGACGACGTGCTGGTGGCCGGACGCCGCAAGCCGTCCCAGCGCCGCCGCGCCTCGTCCACCCAGCCGACCAAGCGCCCCGCCGACGACACCGGCACACCGACCTGAGCCAGGCGAGGGGACCGACCGAAGCCGGTCCCTCGCTCCGTGAGCACCGGCTGCTCCGCCCGCTCGTGGAGGGCGGGGCGGCGATCACCAACTCACGCCTTTACCTGGAGGCCCTGACGCCAGCTGGGGTGCGCCGGGTTCCAGCCCAGTTCGCGCTTGGCCTTGGCGTTGGACGCGCCGCGCAGTTCGGTCATGAGCACGACTCCGGCCTCTCCGGCTGCCAGCCGTCCGATGAACCGCGGCACGCGCAGCGGCTTCTTGGCGCCCAGCATCGCCGCCAGCTCCGGCAGCCATTCGGCGACCGGGGCGGGGTCGTCGTCCACGATGTTGTAGACACCGCGGCCGCCGTTCTCCACCGCCGCGACCGTGGCCTCGGCGGCGTCGGCGATGTGGACGAACGACCACACCCCGCCGCCGTCGCCGACGACCGGGAACTTGCGCTTGCGGATCATCTCCAGCTGCTCGGAACCCGGCGCCATGGAGGTGCCGGGTCCGTAGAACGCGCCGTAGCGCAGCACGATCCCCTCGGTCCAGTCGGCGCCCAGCACGGCCTTCTCCAGGTGCCCGACCGCGGCGATCATCGAGGCCATCGGCGCGACCGGTGAGCGGTCCAAGGGGTCGTGCTCGCTCTTGACCCGCCCGCCGGTCCGATCGTAGGTGAACGCGCCGTTGCTCTGGGCGACGAAGCGCCGTACCCCGGTGGCGCGGGCGGCGGCGAGCAGATTGTCGTTGCCCTCGATCCGCAACCGGTCGGTCGCGGCGAAGCTGCGTTCGAAATGGCGGGTGTCGATGTGCCCGATGGCGGTCAACTGGTTGACGATCACCTCCGGGGCCGCCTCGCGCACGGCCGCCTCGACCTGGGAGCGATCGAGCGCGTCGGCGATGACCGGTACCGCGCCCAGCCGCGCCGCCCCGGCCTTGCCGGCTTCGCCGCGGACCATGGCGAACACCTCGTGCCCCGCTTCGACCAGACGAGGCACGAGCTCCTTGCCCATCGCTCCGGTCGCTCCTGCCACCAGTACTCTCATCGTCGGCTCCCTTGCTCTCCGGTCCGGGTTCGCCACTTGAACCGGATGGCCCGCCGATTGCTGACAGAAGTCGAACGTGTCCTACGTCACACCGTGAGCAGGGGCTCCCCATGCTCGGCCGCCGCCCATTGCGCGGTCGCGCGTGCGAGCTTGTCGGGGTTCGCCTGAGTACGGCAGGCGGTGATGCCCTCGGCCGTCACCTCCAGGCACATGACGGCGACGACCCGGCCGTCCACGACGGCCACAACGGCGGGCTCGCCATTGGCGACCCAGGCGTAGATCTCGGACGAGCCGCCGACGATGGCGCGTTTGGCCTCCGCGGGCTTGAAGAGCGCCCGCACGAACGTCGCGACCGCGACGGCCCCCTCGAACGCCTTGGTGCGCGCCGGGACCTTCCCTCCCCCGTCGCCGACGGAGACGGCGTCCTTGGTGAGCAGGCGCACGAGCTCATCCGTCCGCCCGCTGGTGGCGGCCGCGAGGAACTCCTCGACGATCCGATGGGCGGCCGCCTCGTCGATCGCGCCGCGGGCCTTCCCGTGCGCGACATGCTTCTTCGCGCGGTGAAAGATCTGCTGGCTGGCGGCCTCGGTGATGTCGAGGACCTCGGCGATCTCCCGGTGCGGGTAGTCGAAGGCCTCCCGCAGCACGTAGACGGCCCGTTCGTTGGGGGTCAGGCGCTCCATGAGGGTGAGGACCGCGTACGACACCGATTCGCGCTGCTCGGCCGTGTCGGCGGGCCCGAGCATCACGTCCCCCGCGAGCAGCGGCTCGGGGAGCCATCGGCCCACGTAGGTCTCGCGGCGCGCCCGCGCGGAGGTGAGCTGGTTGAGGCACAGGTTGGTGAGCACCTTCGTCAGCCAGGCCTCGGGGACCTCGATGTGGGCGACGTCGGCGGCCTGCCAGCGCAGGAACGTCTCCTGCACGACGTCCTGCGCCTCGTCCGCGGAACCGAGCAGACGGTAGGCGATGGCCTCCAGGCGGGGCCTCGCCAGCTCGAACCGGTCGACGTCCGTCCCCGTCAAAGGCATGATCCGATCCTAGTCTCCCGCAGTTCCACCTGGTCGCGGCCCGTCTCGTGTGCTCGTGCACTAGAGCAGTGCGCTTGTTCGAAGGGTGCGGTATTCCCGCCCGAATCTCGGTCTCAAGCGCCGCCGTCACCACGTACGGGGGCCTCAGTGGGGCGAAGTCCGTCGAAGAAGACGGCCAGGATCTGCTCACGGTCCTCAGGTGCTCGTTCCACGGCCCAGGCGACCGCCGCGACGAGCGAGAACAGCGCGGAGGCGTTGACGTCCGGCCGGACGGCTCCGGGCTCCTGAGCGCGCGCCAACAGTTGCGCCCCACCCGCTTTCATGGCCTGGCAACTGGCGTGCAGGTCCGATTCCGGATCGGCGAGGCTGTCAACGAGGGCGTCGACCAGGCCGCGATAGGTCATCGCATGCTCCACCGCGGCCTCGAACCACTCGACCAGTGCGTCGCCAGGCATGGCGGCGGTGAGCAGTGCGTCCGAGCGCACGCGCAGCCCGCGCAGGCTCTCACCCAGTAGTGCCTCCAGAAGCGCCTGGCGGTTCGGGAAGTGCCGGTAGAGGGTCACGTTCCCGACGCCGGCTCTGCGCGCGATGTCGTTCAAGGACGCGCCGACGCCCTGCTCGGTGAACGCCGCCCGCGCCGCCGTCAGCAGCCGGTCGTAGTTGCGCTGCGCGTCCTTGCGCGGCGCCCGCTCGGTCGCCCGCCCATTCGTCATGAACCCTCCGCCGGTTGCTAAACGAGGAACCTCCTCATATCGTACCGGACTTGAAGCGAGGAGCCTCCTCGTTTAACTCTCATCGCCGCAGCGAGGAGCACCATGACCGAAGAGATCCTGCCCGCGCCGACGACGGGGGCCGCCCGCGTGCCCGATCCGCCCGGACCGCGGCGCCGACCGGGCCTCGTGCTGGCGATCGTGCTGATCTGCCAGACGATGTTCATCCTCGACACCAGCGTGGTGAACATCGCCCTGCCCCACATCCAGCGAGACATGGGGTTCTCCCCCGCCGATCTGTCGTGGGTGCTGAACGCCTACATGCTGGCGTTCGGCGGGCTGCTCCTGCTCGGCGGACGCGTCGGCGACATCTTCGGCCAGCGGCGGGCGCTCATCGGCGGGGTCGCCGTGTTCACCGTCGCCTCACTGGCCGGGGGGCTGTCGACGTCGGCCGGGATGCTGCTCGCCGCCCGCGCCGGGCAGGGGATCGGCGCCGCCGTCGCCGCACCGACCGTGCTCGCCCTGATCACTACCGGCTTCCCCGACCAGGCCGCGCGAGGGCGGGCGCTCGGCGCCTACGCGGCCGTTTCCGGCTCCGGCGCCGCGCTCGGTCTGATCGCCGGCGGAATGCTCACCGACTGGATCTCCTGGCGCTGGGTCCTGTTCATCAACGTGCCGGTCGGCGCCGTCCTGCTCATCTCGGCCCCGCTGTTCATCCCCAGGACCGACCGCCGTCCAGGACACTTCGATCTCGCCGGCTCGCTGACCTCGACCCTGGGCGTGACCGCACTCGTCTTCGGCTTCATCCGCGCCGCCGAACAGGACTTCGGCGACCCGCTCGCCCTCGGCGCGCTCGGCACGTCCGTCATCCTGCTCGCGCTGTTCGTGGCCGTCGAGGGCCGTGCCCGGCAGCCGATCACTCCGCTGCGGCTGTTCGCCGACCGCAACCGGGCCACCGGCTACCTCGGCCTGCTGTTCGTCATGGCCGCGGGCAACGGCATGTTCTTCTTCCTCACCCAGTTCCTGCAGCAGATCCGCGGCTACGACCCGCTGAAGGCCGGCCTCGCGTTCGTGCCGCTGACCATCTTGATCCTCGTCTCCTCCAACGCTTCCGCTCGGCTGCTGCCCCGCCTCGGCGCGAAGACGCTCACCGCCTCCGGCGCCGCGGCCATCACCGTGGGCCTTCTCTGGCTGGCCCGGCTCACACCGTCGGCCGGCTACGCGGGATCGCTGCTCGGCCCGACACTCATCGCCGGTCTCGGCATGGGCACCCTGCTGGTCGGGATCACCACCATGCTGACCTCCGGCGTACGCACGGAGGACGCCGGCGCCGCCTCCGGCCTTCTCAACGTCATGCAGCAGATCGGCGGCGCGCTGGGGCTGGCCATCCTCGTCACCGCGTTCGGTGCCGCAACCCGCACGGCACACGGAACAGGCCACCACGTCTTCACCAAGGGGGCGACCACGGCCTTCACCGTCGGAGCTGCCTTCACCGCCTGCACCATCCTGCTGGCCCTGACGATGAAGACCCGCCAAGCCCCCACGCGCGAACCCCTGCCTGGCGAGGAGCCCATCTGATGGCGGTCGCATAACCCCGTCGAAGCTTCGCCTCTGGCCCTGGCAAAGGCCGGTCACGACAGGCCGCAGGTCGAATGCCGAGTCGCACCGAACGCAACAAACGCTCACGCGAAAGAGAGAGCGGGGTACCGGCTCATCGCCGATACCCCGCTCTGACCAGGCACTACACAGCCGAGATCAGCTGCAGCCGCTGGTGGAGCCGCAGCCCTCGCAGACGTAGCAGCTGCCCGCCGGGCGCATCTTGGTGCCGCAGGTGAGGCAGAGCGGCGCGTCGGCCGTGCGGCCCTGGCGGCTCTCGATGACCTCCATGGACGAGCGCGCCTCGCCGCCCGCGGCCGGGGCGGGCGCCGCCGGCCGGGCGATCTCGGCGGACTGCGCCAGGGACTCGCGGTCGACCTCCTCCTCGACGTGCAGGGCGGCGGGGTCCTCGCCGTTGGCCTGCATCGCGCGCTCCTCGGCGGTGAAGATGCCGAGGCCGGCGCGCTCCTCGTACGGGAGGTGGTCCAGCGCCAGGCGGCGGAAGATGTAGTCCATCACCGAGGTCGCCATGCGGATGTCCGGGTCGTCGGTCATGCCCGCCGGCTCGAACCGCATGTTGGTGAACTTCTCCACCCACGTCTCCAGCGGGACGCCGTACTGGAGGCTGATGGAGATCGCCATGGAGAAGGCGTCCATCACGCCGGCGAGCGTGGAACCCTGCTTGCCGAGCTTGAGGAAGACCTCGCCGACGCCGTCGTCCGGGTAGGACGAAGCGGTCATGTAGCCCTCGGCGCCCGCCACGGAGAAGCGGGTCACGGTCGCGGGGCGCTGCTTCGGCAGGCGCCGGCGGACGGGACGCGGCGCCGTCTCGGCGGGCGCCGCCGCCTTCGGCTCCTCCTTCTTGCCCGCGACGGACAGCGGCTGGCCGACCTTGCAGTTGTCGCGGTAGATCGCCAGGGCCTTCAGGCCGAGCCGCCAGCCCTCGAAGTACACCTTCTCGATGTCCTCGATGGTGGCCTGCTCCGGCATGTTGACGGTCTTGGAGATCGCGCCGGACAGGAACGGCTGGACGGCCGCCATCATCCGGACGTGCCCCATCGGGCTGATCGCCCGCTCGCCCATCGCGCAGTCGAACACCTCGTAGTGCTCGGGGCGCAGCCCGGGCGCGTCCACGACGTGGCCGTGCTCGGAGATGTACTCGACGATCGCCTCGATCTGCTCCTGCTGGTAGCCGAGCTGCTTCAGGGCGCGCGGCACCGTGTGGTTGACGATCTGCATGGACCCGCCGCCGACGAGCTTCTTGAACTTCATCAGCGCGAGGTCCGGCTCGATGCCGGTGGTGTCGCAGTCCATCATCAGGCCGATCGTCCCGGTGGGGGCGAGCAGGCTGGCCTGCGCGTTGCGGTAGCCGTTCTTCTCGCCGGCCTTCAGGCAGTCGGTCCACTGCTTGGCCGCGGCGGCGTGGATCGCCTTGCCCATCGCGTCCAGCGTGCGGACGTCGTCGTTGGCGGCGGCGTGCTTGCGCATGACGCGCTTGTGGCCCTCGGCGTTGCGCGCGTAGCCCGCGTACGGCCCGACGACGCCCGCGATCTCGGCCGAACGCCGGTAGGCGACGCCCGTCATCAGCGACGTGATCGCCGCCGCGAGGGACCGTCCGCCCTCGGAGTCGTAGGCGTGCCCGGTCGCCATCAGCAGCGCGCCCAGGTTGGCGTAGCCGATGCCGAGCTGCCGGTAGTCGCGGGTCGTCTGCGCGATCTTCTCCGTCGGGAAGTCGGCGAACGTGATGGAGATGTCCATCGCCGTGATGATCAGCTCGGTGAGCTTGACGAACCTGGCGACGTCGAAGGCGTCCTCGGGGGTGAGGAACTTGAGCAGGTTGATGCTCGCGAGGTTGCAGGACGAGTTGTCCAGGCTCATGTACTCCGAGCAGGGGTTGGACGCGGTGATCCGCCCGGTCTCGGGGTTGGTGTGCCAGTCGTTGATCGTGTCGTCGTACTGGATGCCCGGGTCGGCGCACTCCCACGCCGCCTTGGCCATCAGCCGGAACAGCTCCTTGGCCTTGATCGTCTCGACGACCTCGCCGGTCATCCGGGCGCGCAGCGCGAACTCGCCGTCCGACTCCACGGCGTGCATGAACTCGTCCGACACCCGGACGGAGTTGTTGGCGTTCTGGTACTGGACGCTGCCGATGTCCTTGCCGCCGAGGTCCATGTCGAACCCGGCGTCCCGCAGCGCGCGGATCTTGTCCTCCTCGCGCGCCTTGGTCTCGATGAACTCCCCGATGTCGGGGTGGTCGACGTCCAGCACGACCATCTTGGCGGCGCGGCGGGTCGCGCCGCCCGACTTGATCGTCCCGGCGGACGCGTCGGCGCCGCGCATGAACGACACCGGGCCGCTGGCCGTCCCGCCCGAGGACAGCAGCTCCCGGCTGGAGCGGATGCGGGACAGGTTCAGGCCGGCGCCCGAGCCGCCCTTGAAGATCACGCCCTCTTCCTTGTACCAGTCCAGGATCGACTCCATCGTGTCGTCCACGGACAGGATGAAGCACGCCGAGACCTGCTGCGGGGACTTGGTGCCGACGTTGAACCACACGGGGGAGTTGAAGCTGAACATCTGGTGGACCAGCGCGTACTTCAGCTCGTGGTCGAAGATCTCGGCGTCCTCGTCGGAGGCGAAGTAGCCCTCCTTGAGGCCCGTGTCCACGTACATCCGGACGACGCGGTCGACGAGCTGCTTCAGGCTCCACTCCCGCTGCGGCGTGCCGACCGCCCCGCGGAAGTACTTCGACGTGACGATGTTGACGGCGTTCAGCGACCAGAAGTCGGGGAACTCGACGCCGCGCTGCTCGAAGTTCACCGAGCCGTCGCGCCAGTTGGTCATGACGACGTCACGACGCTCCCAGCGCATCTCGTCGTACGGGTGCACGCCGGGCGTGGTGAAGATGCGCTCGATCTTCAGCCCTTTGCGGCCCCCCTTGCCGCGCCGCGCCGTCGAGCCGCTCACCGTCTCCGTCATGACCTTCCCCCTCTCGGACCCTCCCGCCGGGCCCTGTCCAGGAACAACCACGCCGCCGCGCGAACGATGCCCGCGCGGAGACGCCTTTACTTGTGCTGATGTGTTTCCGGAACCGTCCCTAACGGGACGGGCCGGGCTCCCCCGAGGAACCGGCCTTCCGCAGTGCTTCGATCTCCTTGGCGAAGTCGTCCAGCGACTCGAAGCTCCGGTAGACCGAGGCGAATCGCAGATAGGCGACCTCGTCGAGTTCGCCGAGCGGCCCCAGGATCGCGAGGCCGATCTCGTGCGAGGGGATTTCCGCGGATCCGGACGACCTGATCGCCTCTTCGACCCGCTGTCCCAACTTCGCGAGCGCATCCTCGTCGACCGGGCGGCCCTGGCAGGCCCTGCGCACCCCGGCGATGATCTTTTCCCGGGAGAACGGCTCGGTGACCCCGCTGCGCTTGGCCACCATCACGAGCACATTCTCCTGCGTCGTGAATCGCTTGCCGCATTCCGAGCACGACCGGCGGCGCCTAATGGCGCCACCGTCATCGGTCGAACGGCTGTCGATGACTTTGGTGTCAGGGTTGCGACAGAACGGGCAGTGCACGTCCAATCCCTCCCCTGTCGTAAACGAGTTACACCGATGGTAGCGCCATATATAGGGAACTACATCGATGTGACTACTAGATGTTGTGGTCAACCGTAGGGCTCGCCGGACCGCTTCGCAACCTGCTCCCGCGTCCCCTCCGTCACATCCGCCGCGTCCGCGCAGGTCATCTCCGAGACCCGGATTTTCCGTCCGGGCGTGTCGTCACCCACCGCCTCCGACAGGCCCCTCCCGGTAACCCCCATCACGGCAAAGTCCCAGCAAGAGGCCCCTCTCCCCCACCCGCCGCCTCCAGCAGGGCCCACCACCGACAGGCGTCGCCGCCACCACTCACACGCACGCCCCACCGCCTCTTGCCGTTACGGGCGCGACCCGCCACCCCCACCCCGAGAACAAGGCCCCCCCAGGCCGCCATGCCGCACCCGGCGCCCACCCCCACGCATTGGATCGCGACGGGCCCGCGCGACGTCCAAGACGGCCGACGACGCGGCGGCGGCGCGCATGATCGACAGGAGCGCGGACCGCCGAACCGCTCCCGCAACCGTCGGGCGAGAGGAAGGAACGTTCGACGGATGTGACGGGTGGCCGCAGCCGTGGTGACCGAGCGTGTCGGGCGCGCCGGTCAGCTTGAGGGCAGCCGGAGCTCCTGGCCGGGGTGGACGGTGGGGTCGCCGGCCAGGCCATTGAGGTCGATTATGCGCTGCACGACGAGGCGAGGATCGCTGCCAGGATCGGCGGCGGAGGCGATGTCCCAAAGGGTCTCGCCGGGCTCGACGACGACCGTTTCAGAGGGACGCGCCGGGCCGCCGTGGCTTTCCCGGGAACCGGCGAAGGCGCCCGAGCCCACGTTGAGCCAGAGCAGGATGAGCGTGACGGTGGCGGCGAAGGCGACCAGGACGGCGCGGCCCCGGCGGGTCAGGCGGATCGGGGGATGGTCACTGCGGGGTGAACCCGGCATCTCTCCCCTCCTCGACTTCGAATGCATTTTCGATCGAACGCCTGTACGATGTTCTACCAGGGGCCCTCCCGAAAAAGCGAGCGCATCTTCGAACAATTGTTTGATCATCGGGCCTGGACGCGATAGCGTTCATGACAAGGAGTGACGGATCCGAGGCGCCCGGGAGGCGACGAGCGATGAGCAAGGTCCGGGAGCTGCCCGACGGGCCGATGGACGAGACGGGCCTGACCCAGCGACAGCGCATGGTGCTGGAGGTGATCCGTGACTCGGTCCAGCGCCGCGGGTACCCGCCGTCGATGCGTGAGATCGGCGAGGCCGTGGGGCTGACCAGCACCTCCAGCGTGTCGCACCAGCTCCGGGCGCTGCAGCGCAAGGGTTTCCTGCGGCGCGACCCCAACCGGCCGCGCGCGGTCGAGGTGCGGGTGCCGGGCACGACGCCGGTGCGCACGCACGAGGAGACCTACGAGCCGGCCTCGGGGCAGCCCGCGCCCGCCTACGTGCCGCTCGTCGGCCGCATCGCCGCCGGTGGCCCGATCCTCGCCGAGGAGGCCGTCGAGGACGTCTTCACGCTGCCGAAGCAGCTCGTCGGCGAGGGCACCCACTTCCTGCTGAAGGTCACCGGCGACTCGATGATCGACGCCGCGATCGCGGACGGTGACTGGGTGGTCGTGCGGCAGCAGCCGGTGGCCGAGCAGGGCGACATCGTGGCCGCCATGATCGACGGCGAGGCCACGGTCAAGACGTTCAAGCGCCGCGACGACGGCCACATCTGGCTGATGCCCCAGAACCCCGCCTACGAGCCGATCCCCGGCGACGAGGCCTCGGTGCTCGGCCGGGTCGTGGCGGTCCTCCGCAAGATGTGACGCCGGCCCTCAGCGGCCGCCGGACCACCTCCGGCGGCCGCCCACGCACGCCCAGCCCCCAGCCGCCGTCACCAACGCCAAGACGGCCCCCTGGCACCACCCCAGGGCGCAACGAGCGCTCTACCCCATTGCCCCACGTGTGCCCCCCCGCCCCACCTGGCAAGCGCCATCTATGCCCGCACTCGCATGGCGCGCGCAACCTCAACCGCCACACGCCCCGGCACAGGTCACACCCCGAGGCTGCGCACACCTCGTAAGGCGCACCACCCCAGGCAGCGCACCCACCCCGTCAACGCATCACCCTCAAGCGGCGCACCACCCGCATAGCGCCAGCTCTGACGCACAACCCGTATGGCACACACCCTGAGCAGCCAAGACCGGCAAAGGCTCGGTCCGAGGGGGCGCATTACCCCAGCGGGCACACCACCTCAAGCGAGGCGCCCACCCAGCGGCACAGCGACCTCAATCGGCGGGTGCCCGACCCGTATGGCGCGTAACCTCAATCGGCGCGTCCCCCCGGTACTGGGCACGCCCAGAGGCTGCGCACCCTTGCATGGCGCGCTATCTCAGGTGGCGCATGAGCCAGGTGGGCACGCCACCTCAGACAACGCACCCGGCCAGCAGCACGTCCGGCCCCCGGGCCGCCCGGTCAGGACTCCGGCTCCTGCGCGGGCTTGATCACCTGGAACGGGACGCCGAAGGGGTCGCGGACGGAGGCCGCCCGCCCGTACGGGGTGTCCTCGGGCTCGGAGTCGACGGCGCCGCCGCCCGCGCGGACCTTGCGGACCGCCTCGTCGGCGTCGTCGACCGCGAAGTACGTCAGCCAGGACGAGACGGGGCCGTCACCCCCGCCGAGGACGATCTCGGAACCCCCGAGGATGCCGCCGGCGTAGCGCCCGTCGCCCGCCCGCCGCAGGACGGTGTAGTCCATGTCGCCCGGCATCGGCTCCAGTTCGTAGCCGAACACCGCCCGGTAGAACTCCCCGGCCGCGGCGGAGTCGCGCGTGACCAGTTCGTTCCACGCGAACGAGCCCGGCTCGTTGACGATCCGCGAGCCGAAGTGGGAGCGGCCCTGCCACAGGCCGAAGTGCGCGCCCTGCGGGTCGCGCAGGACGGCCATGCGGCCGAGGTCCATCACGTCCATGGGCGCGACCACGACCTCCCCGCCCCCGTCGGTGGCGCGCTTGACCAGCGCGTCGCAGTCGTCCGCGGCGAAGTAGACGCTCCACCAGAACACGTCGGGCTCGCCCTCGGGGTTCTGCATCATCCCCGCGACGGGCTCGCCGCGCAGGTTGCACATGTTGTAGTGGCCCGCCTCCGGCCCGGCGTCCTGGAACTGCCAGCCCAGCAGGGTCCCGTAGAACGTCCTGGCCCGGTCGAGATCGGGGACGCCGATGTCCAGCCAGTTGGGCGTTCCTTCCGGCGCGTTGCCCGTGACGTGGGTCATCTGCCTCACACTCCTCCGTGCTGGGGACCGTGGCCCCGGTGTCGTCCCGCCGCACGCGCCGCCACTTCCCATCCTGGCCCCGCCCACCGCGTCTACACATCGGGCCCCGGCAGGCGCCGCGATGGCCGGGACCGGCCCGGCTTCACGTACACTGGGCGAATGGTTCCGCTCCCGAACTGACAGGCCGCCCAGCGCGCCCCGGTCACAGGACCGCGCGGCGCGCTTCTTCGTGCCTGTCCACCGAGCCGTCCGTCAGGGGAGCCCTGTCACTGTGATCATCGCGAAAGACATCGAGCTGCGCGCCGGGGCCCGGCTGCTGATCGAGGCCGCCAGCTTCCGGGTCAACCCCGGCGACCGGGTCGGCTTCGTCGGCCGCAACGGCGCCGGCAAGACCACCCTCACCAAGGTCCTGGCGGGTGAGGCGCTGCCCGCGCAGGGCGCCGTGACGTCCTCCGGGACCATCGGCTACCTGCCGCAGGACCCCCGCGGCGTCGACCTCGACGAGCTGGCCCGCGACCGGATCCTGTCGGCCCGCGGGCTGGACGAGGTGATCCGCGAGCTGCGCGCCGCCGAGGAGGCGATGGCGACCGCGACCGGCGCCGGGCGCGACAAGGCCGTCCGCCGGTACGGGCGGCTGGAGGAGCGGCTGCACGTCCTCGGCGGCTACAGCGCGGAGGCCGAGGCCGCCTCGATCGCCTCCAGCCTCGGGCTGCCGGACCGGGTGCTGACCCAGCCGCTCGGCACGCTGTCGGGCGGCCAGCGGCGGCGCGTCGAGCTGGCCCGCATCCTGTTCTCCGGCGCCGACACCCTGCTGCTGGACGAGCCCACCAACCACCTGGACGCCGACTCGATCGTCTGGCTGCGCGACTTCCTCAAGGGCCACCAGGGCGGCCTGGTCGTCATCAGCCACGACGTGGAGCTGCTCGACGCGGTGGTCAACCGGGTCTTCCACCAGGACGCCAACCGCAGCGTGATCGACATCTACAACGTCGGCTGGAAGAAGTACCTCGACCAGCGCGAGACCGACGAGCGGCGCCGCAAGCGCGAGTCGGCGAACGCGCAGCGGCAGGCGTCGACGCTGCTGTCGCAGGCCGACAAGATGCGGGCCAAGGCCACCAAGGCCAAGGCGGCCCAGCAGATGGACCGGCGGGCCCGGCAGCTGCTGGCGGGCGTCGAGGGCGAGCGGCAGGCCGACAAGGTGGCCAAAATTCGCTTCCCGGACCCGGCTCCCTGCGGCAAAACCCCCCTCACCGCGGAGGGTTTGTCGAAATCGTACGGATCTTTGGAGATATTCACCGACGTCGACCTGGCCATCGACCGCGGCAGCCGGGTCGTCATCCTGGGCCTGAACGGCGCCGGGAAGACCACCCTCCTGCGCCTGCTGGCCGGGGTCGACAAGGCCGACACCGGTACCGTCGTGGCCGGTCACGGGCTGCGGATCGGCTACTACGCGCAGGAGCACGAGACGCTGGAGGTCGAGCGGTCCGTCCTGGAGAACATGCAGTCCGCCGCGCCCGGCATGGCACCGGTCGAGGTCCGCAAGATCCTCGGGTCGTTCCTGTTCTCCGGCGACGACGTCGACAAGCCCGCCGGGGTGCTGTCCGGCGGCGAGAAGACCCGGCTGGCACTGGCGATGCTCGTGGTCTCCAGCGCCAACGTGCTGCTGCTCGACGAGCCCACCAACAACCTCGACCCGGCGAGCCGCGAGGAGATCCTCGCCGCGCTGCGGACGTTCGCCGGAGCGATCGTCCTGGTGACCCACGACGAGGGCGCGGTGGAGGCGCTCGCACCGGAAAGAGTGATTTTGCTGCCAGATGGTGTGGAAGACATCTGGAGTGACGAGTTTGCCGATCTGGTGGCCCTCGCGTGACCTGCGGAGTGACTTCCGCAGATCTTTTCTGGCCGAGTGGGTAGCCGAACCGGCGGGAATGACTGATCATGGCGGGGGATAACGCAGCGGTCACCACATCACTACGGGAGGTACTCGTGGCCGAGACCCTGAAGAAGGGCACCCGCGTGACCGGTGCCGAGCGCGACAAGCTGGCGGCGGACCTGAAGAAGAGGTACGACTCCGGCGAGAGCATCCGCGCCCTGGCAGCCGCCACCGGCCGCTCGTACGGTTTCATCCACCGGATTCTGACCGAGTCCGGCGTCAACCTGCGCGGTCGCGGTGGCGCGACCCGGGGCAAGAAGTCCTGACCGGACACCGGCCCCCG
This sequence comes from Actinomadura sp. NPDC048032, assembly GCF_040653175.1. Lineage (NCBI taxonomy): Bacteria > Bacillati > Actinomycetota > Actinomycetes > Streptosporangiales > Thermomonosporaceae > Actinomadura > Actinomadura sp. NPDC048032. The sequence continues at coordinate 709 of NZ_JBEZJP010000002.1, read as the reverse complement.
GATGAGCGCACCGCCTGACCCGGCGCCGCGACCGACCGAGTAAGGTTCGGTCGCGGCGACGGACAGGTGCGGGTCCCGCCCCGTGGACGGCGGGGCGGGACCCGAACGCTCATCGGAAGGAAGACCCATGGGGGACGCGACCACGGCCGGCGGGCCGGAAACGGCCACGGCGCCGGAGACGGCGGAGCACACCCCGCCCGGCCTCGACGAGGCGGGCCTGCGGCTGGACGTGGACGGCGCGATCGCGACCGTCACCCTGGACCGGCCCGAGCGGCGCAACGCCATGACGTTCGCGACCTGGCGCGGGCTCGCCGCGATCGGGCGCTCCCTGCCCCCGGACGTGCGCGTCGTCGTCCTGCGGGGCGAGGGCCCCTCGTTCTCGGCGGGCATCGACCTCGGCATGTTCTCCGGCGGGGGAGGCGGCGAAGGATTCACCGACGGCGCAGACGCCGAGGGAACCGACCGCTTCATCGCCGAGCTGCAGGAGGGCTACACCTGGCTGCGGCGCCCCGACATCGTCTCCGTCGCGGCGGTGCACGGCCACGCCATCGGCGCCGGCTTCCAGCTCGCGCTGGCCTGCGACATCCGCGTGGTCGCCGAGGACGCGAAGTTCTGCATGAAGGAGCCCGCGCTCGGGCTCGTCCCGGACCTGACCGGCACCAAGCCGCTGGTCGAGATCGTGGGGATCGGGCGGGCCCTGGAGCTGTGC
>NZ_JBEZJP010000001.1:0-102780 GCF_040653175.1 Actinomadura sp. NPDC048032 | reverse complement strand
GTACGGGCGCTGCAAGGACTGCCGCGAGGGGTAGCCGGGACGGGGGCGGCCGGGGCTGCTCGGCCATGGCGACGACCTCGGCGAGCTCCGCGCGGGCGCGGTCCGGGTCCGCCCCGGCGAGCCGGCGGGCCAGCTCGCAGAGGCGCCGCACCGCGGGGGCCATCTTGTCGCTGACGGTGCCGGAGACGACCATCAGGTCGGCCTGCCGCGGACCCGGCGCGAACGGGATGACGCCGAGCCGGATGAAGTCGTGCCTGCTCATCGACGTCGCGATGAACTCGATGGCGCAGCAGGCCAGGCCGAAGTTGAAGACCCACAGCGAGTAGCGGCGGCCCCAGTTGAGCACGAACCTGATCGGCTTGGGCGCGAGCCGCGACAGCGGCCCGACGCTCGGCGGGGGAAGATCGATGGTGCCCACGACGCCATTGTTACAGCGCCGGAGGGGTCAGACCCAGGACAGGACGCCCTTCTTGCCCGCGTAGGCGAGGCCCGCGGCCAGGAACGCCAGGAAGACGAACATCTCGCCGAGCGTCGTCGCGCCGTAGCCGGGGTCGGAGAAGACGGTCGCCCAGGGGAAGAGGAACACCGCGTCCACCGCGAACACCACGTAGAGGTAGGCGAAGACGTAATAGCGCACGTAGGAGTGGGCCCAGCCCTCGCCGACAGGGTCGACGCCGCACTCGTACGTCGTCAGCTTCTCGACCGTGGGACGATGGGGACGCAGCAACCGGTTCGCCGCGAGAGCTCCCCCGACGATCCCGGCGCCCGCGAGGAGCAACACGACCAGAACGACATATGTGTCGAAATAGTTATGCACCAGATCCTCCTCGTGTGCGTCACATCCAGTATCTCGCGAAGCAGCATCGAGAAGTGTGACGTGGTACCTCCACCCGGGAGGATCACAATGTCATGCTCTTGCTGCACACTAGGTTCGCATGGGTCGGTTTTGACCTGGAAGGACGTGACCGGATGAGCAACCCCCCGCCTCCCCCGGGCTGGGAATCCCCGGGTGGGGCCTCCTGGCCGCCTCCGCCGCCGCCAGCGGGCCCGGGCGGGCCCGGTCCCGGCGGACCCGGAGGCCCGGGCGGCCCGCCCCCGCCCGGCGGCTTCGGTGGTCCCGGAACGCCGCCCCCCTTCTTCCCCCCGCCCCCCGGCGGCCCGATGGGCCCGCCGATGCCTCCGCCGAAGCGCGGCGGTGGCGGCGGCCTGGTGATCGGCCTCATCGGCGGCGGCCTCGTCCTCCTTGTGATCATCGCGGTCGTGGTGTTCGTGGTGGCCAAGGGCGGCGGCAAGTCCCCCGAGGAGAAGCTGACCGCGGCCGCGACCAACATGGACGCCGCCCGCGCGGTCTCGCTGAAGGGCACGTTCGGCGGCAGCGAGACGCTGCGCGGCGAGCTGAACGTCACCAAGGGCGGCCGCGCGATGGGTCCGGTCACCTGGAACACCGACCAGGTCACCGTGCTGTCGGCCGACGGCAAGCTGTTCGTGAAGGGCGACAAGTCCTACTGGACGCGGCAGATCTCCTCCACCGACGACCCCTACTACCTCACCTCGGGTGAGCAGTGGGGCCGGCTGAGCGCGGACGAGCTCGACCTCGACTTCAAGGAGCAGCTGTCGCCCACGGCGCTGGCGAGCAAGATCCGCTCGGCCCGGCTGTCGCGCGTCAAGCCGATCGAGACGACCTGGATGGGCAAGAAGGCGCTCAAGTTCAGCACCTTCTCCTCCACGCTCTACATCACCGACGAGGACGACGCCGAGCTGATCCGCTACGAGGCGACCACGCCGCGGGTCGCGCTGGACGTCACCCCGAAGGACTCCGGCGACGCCTCGTCCCTCATCTCGGACATGCGCACCAGCATGGGCGAGCTGAAGGACGCCTTCAACGCCTCGTCCAAGCCGACGGTCGACGAGTGGAAGAAGGGCGGCTGCAACGGCAACTCCGGCTGCACGGTCGAGGCCAAGATCCGGCCGCCGTACGACGTGGAGAAGCCCGTCACGATCGACGTCCGGTTCCGGCTCACCGCCGGCACGCTGACCGGCCGCGACCTCGGCAACTGCACCGCGCGCATCACGATCTCCAGCTCCCTGTCCCAGTGGGCGAGCTGCCGGGTCGTGAGCAGCTCGTGGACGAGCTGGGCGAAGGCGACCGGCGGCACGTTCTACAAGCACGCCGAGTACAAGGTGATCGGCGCCACCTCCGCCGAGGTGTCCGCTCTGCAGAACGGCCTCGACAGCGAATGACGCCGCAGGTGAGGCGCCTCACGCGCTGATCCGCGCCGGCAAGGGTGCCCGGTGGCGCTCCTCCCGTTCCGGGAGGACGCGCCGCCGGGCACCCTTATGCTCTTTGTGGACGGCCCCTCCAGGGCCCGGCGGCCGCCCTTCCCCCCGGAACGTTTCGGAGCCCGTCGGCGCCCACCGGGGGACGCCTCCAGATCCCTTGCTTTGTGTCTGACGGTCGGGCCGGTACCTGGCCCCGGAAGTGAGCAGAGTGAGCCCCGAGTGAGCGCTGAACAGGACGAGCCGTCGCCGACGGCCTCTTCCCGACCCCCGTACCCGGACGAGTCCGGCGACGCCTCCCACCCGGACGGCGGCCCGCAGCAGGGCGCCCCCGTCCAGGAGGGCCCCCACCCGGGGGACGTCCGCGTCGCCGGCGGCCAGGCCCCACCCGGCGCGGCCGCTCCCACCGGTCCGGACGCGGCTCACACGGGCTCCCCCGGCTCGGATCCGGAGGCGACCCCCACCGATCCGCGCGGCACGCCCTCCTTCGTCCCCGCGGGCCCGCCCTCCGCCGCTCCGCCCGGCGCGGGCCTCCCGCCTGACGCGGGCTTCCCGGGCGAGCCGGGCGCGGCCTTCTCGCAGAGCGGTCCCGTCCCGCCGGGGCGCCAGCGCAGGCCCCGGGGCCGGCGCGTGGTGGTGTTCGCCGGGGCCGCGGCCGCCGTCGTGGTGGCCGGAGCGGTGGCGGCCGTGGCGCTCACCGGGGGCGAGGAGGCCCCGAAGCCGAAGCCGAAGGCGACCGCGCCGGCTCCTCCTCCGGCGTGGACGGTCGCGGCGGGCCGGGCCCTCACCTCCGGGACGGGCCTGCGCTACGACGGCACTCTGACGATCAACGGCCGGCCGGTCCAGGCGCGGCTGCGCGTGACCCCGGCGGGGGCGGCGAGCGGCACGCTCACCGCGGGCGTGCTGACGGCGGAGGTCGTCGCGATCGGCGGCGACACCTACCTCAGGGCCGGGACGGCGTTCTGGCAGACCTACGCGAGCGGCGTCGCGCACCCGGAGTACTACGCGGGACGCTGGTCCAAGGCGCCCGCCTCGGTGCCCGGTTTCGACGTCCCGGACGTCCTCGGGCCCAAGGCGATCGCCAGGTCGCTGGCGAAGTCCCCGGCGAAACCGCCCACGGAGAACGTGGGCGGCGTCCGCGCCTTCAAGGTCAAGGCGTCCGGCGCGGAGTACGTGCTCACGGCCCAGGCCCCGTACCGGCTGCTGGCGGTGCGCCCGGCCGGGCAGGCGGCGCAGCACTTCACCGTCGCGCCGGTGGCGGCCCCGGAGACGCTGTTCGCCGAACTGCGTCCGCGGGTGGCCCGGCTCGGAGGCGCGTTCGATCCCGGCCTGCGCTTCACGCCGGGGACGCTGGCGTTCAGCAACTGCGACCAGAACACCAGCGGCTGCACGGTGAGCATGCCCGCCACGCTCACCGAGCCCGCGACGGTGCCCGACGGCGCGCGGGCGGTGCTGCGTGCGGCGCTCTCCTCCAAGGGTGAGCCGCTCGGGTCGTGCTCGGGGGCGGGACCGGTCCCGGCCAACCGGTCGCTCGTCCTTCGCTGCACCGTGACGAGCAAACTGTGGCGGCACTGGATGCGCGCGGCCCTCGACAACCCCGGCTCCTACCCCTACGAGGCGAAGGCGCGCGTCGTAGGGGAGGCCGTCGACGTCGCCGACGTGCCGAAGCTCCTCGCCCGCGTCGACCGCGAGCGCAGGGCGGTGGTGAAGGCGGCCGCGGGCACGCCGGGCCCGACGGTGTCGGCCGAACCGTCGGTCAAGCGCTCGGAGCGACCGGAAATCGCCACATCTCAGACACCAGGGACACCGTGAGCCCCACGTGCAGGGGCGGTGCGGTCGAACGGGATTCCGGATGTCTACACTTCGGGTCGTGAACTCCACGCCTCTGGGGAGCGGATGCTCCTCGACGAGTCCCGCGCGGCCACTGGTCCGGCGTCTGCACGTCGACCTGTGCCGCCAGCGCAGCTGCCTGTGTTCGGGATGAACCCGGGGGCCCGTCCAGGTCGTATCGCCCGATAGGACCTGCGGAGCGTTCGCCGCCCGTCGCTCGCCTCCATGACGCGCGGCCACCGGCACCGGACGAGGAACGCGCGCCTTCCCCGCGCGGTCATCCCAGTGTGCGGCCCGTCACCGCTAACCCATCCCGTCCCGGACATACCATGAAGGTAAGCCTAAGTAGCATCACGATCCTGGGTGCCTCCCCCAGGACGGATGCTGCGCGTCGAGGAGGTCTTCCTCTGTGACCAAACAGGTCCAGCAGCTCGACCGCGTCATCATTCGCTTCGCCGGAGACTCCGGCGACGGCATGCAGCTGACCGGCGACCGCTTCACCCAGGAGACCGCGGCGTTCGGCAACGACCTTTCCACGTTGCCGAACTTCCCGGCCGAAATCCGCGCCCCCGCCGGGACCCTCCCCGGCGTGTCCAGTTTCCAGTTGCACTTCGCCGACCACGACATCCTGACCCCGGGCGACGCGCCCAACGTCCTGGTGGCGATGAACCCCGCCGCCCTCAAGGCGAACCTCGGGGATCTTCCGCACGGCGCCGACCTCATCGTCAACACCGACGAGTTCAGCAAGCGCAACCTCGCCAAGGTCGGCTACGCGGCCAGCCCCGTCGAGGACGGCTCGCTGTCGGAGTACCGGGTCCACGCGCTGCCGCTGACCTCGATGACGGTGAAGGCGCTCGAAGACTTCGACATCTCCAAGAAGGACGCCGAGCGCGCGAAGAACATGTTCGCGCTCGGCCTCCTGTCGTGGCTGTACCACCGTCCCACCGAGGGGACGCTGGCCTTCCTGGAGCGCAAGTTCGCCAGCAAGCCCGAGATCATGAAGGCCAACATCGCGGCCTTCCAGGCGGGCTGGTCCTACGGCGAGACGACCGAGGCGTTCTCGGTGCAGTACGAGATCAAGCCGGCCGAGCACGAGCCGGGGCTCTACCGCAACATCACCGGGAACCTCGCGCTGGCGTACGGGCTGGTCGCGGCGGGCGTGCAAAGCGGGCTGCCGATCTTCCTCGGCTCCTACCCGATCACGCCGGCGTCCGACATCCTGCACGAGATCTCCAAGCACAAGCGGTTCGGCGTCCGCACCTTCCAGGCCGAGGACGAGATCGCCGCGGTCGGCGCGGCGCTCGGCGCCTCGTTCGGCGGGTCGCTCGGCGTCACCACCACGTCGGGGCCCGGCGTCGCGCTCAAGAGCGAGACGATCGGCCTCGGCGTCGCGACCGAGCTTCCGCTGCTGGTCATCGACGTGCAGCGGGCCGGCCCGTCCACCGGGCTGCCGACCAAGACCGAGCAGGCCGACCTGCTGCAGGCCATGTACGGCCGCAACGGCGAGGCGCCCGTCCCGGTGATCGCGCCGCAGTCCCCGTCGGACTGCTTCGACGCGACGATCGAGGCGGCGCGGATCGCGGTGAAGTACCGCACGCCGGTGATCCTGCTGTCGGACGGCTACCTCGCCAACGGCTCCGAGCCGTGGCGGCTGCCGGACGTGGCGACGCTGCCGAAGATCGAGCCGAACTTCGCCGAGCCGTCGCAGGAGGAGTTCCAGCCGTTCGCGCGCGACCCGGAGACCCTCGCCCGCCCGTGGGCGGTCCCCGGCACGGCAGGGCTGGAGCACCGGATCGGCGGCCTGGAGAAGGCCGACGTCACCGGCAACATCTCCTACGACCCCGCCAACCACGACCGCATGGTCCGGCTCCGCCAGGCCAAGATCGACGGGATCGCGAACGACATCGAGCCGCTCGCCGTGGACGACCCGTCCGGCGCGGCCCGCGTCCTGGTGGTGGGCTGGGGCGGGACGTACGGGGCCATTTCCGCCGCCGTGCGGCGCGTGCGGGCGTCCGGGCGCGCCATCGCGCAGGCCCACCTGCGCCACCTCAACCCGTTCCCCGCGAACCTGCCCGAGGTCCTGCGCTCCTACGACAAGGTGATCGTCCCTGAGATCAACCTCGGCCAGCTCGGGCTGCTGCTGCGCGGCCGGCTGCTCATCGACGTGATCGGCTACAACCAGGTCCGCGGCCTGCCCTTCAAGGCCGAGGAGCTCCAGGGCGTCATCCAGGATGTGATCGACAGTGAGTGACAACGGAGCCCACGGCACCGTCCCCGCCAACGGCAACGGGTCCGCCAACGGCAACGGCAACGGACCGGCGGACGGCCGCGGCCTGCTCTCCCTCGTCCCGAAGGCGGACGGGAAGCAGACGATGAAGGACTTCAAGACCGACCAGGAGGTGCGCTGGTGCCCCGGGTGCGGTGACTACGCGATCCTCGCGGCCGTCCAGTCGTTCCTTCCCGAGCTCGGGCTGCGCCGCGAGAACATCACGTTCATCTCCGGCATCGGCTGCTCGTCGCGGTTCCCGTACTACATGAACACCTACGGGTTCCACTCGATCCACGGCCGCGCGCCCGCGATCGCGACGGGCCTCGCCACGTCCCGTCCCGACCTGTCGGTATGGGTGGTGACCGGGGACGGCGACTCGCTGTCCATCGGCGGCAACCACCTGATCCACGCGCTGCGCCGCAACGTCAACCTCAAGATCCTGCTGTTCAACAACCGGATCTACGGGCTGACGAAGGGCCAGTACTCGCCGACCTCGGAGATCGGCAAGATCACCAAGTCGACGCCGATGGGCTCGCTCGACGCCCCCTTCAACCCGCTGTCGCTCGCGATCGGCGCGGAGGGCACGTTCGTCGCCCGCACCATCGACTCCGACCGCAAGCACCTGCAGTCGGTCCTGCGGGCCGCCGCGCAGCACCGCGGCACCGCGCTCGTCGAGATCTACCAGAACTGCAACATCTTCAACGACGGCGCGTTCGACCCGCTGAAGGACGCGGACGTGCGCGACGACGTCACCGTCCGGCTGGAGCACGGCGAGCCCATCGTCTTCGGGGCGGACCGTGCCAAGGCGCTGCGCCGCACCCCGACCGGGTCGTTCGAGGTCGTGAACGTCGCCGACGTCGACCCGGCCGAGATCGCCGTGCACGACGCCCACAACCCGGACCCGTCGCAGGCGTTCGCGCTGTCGCGGCTGGACCAGCCGGCGTTCGAGCACACCCCGATCGGCGTCTTCCGGGACGTCGACCGCCCGTCCTACGACGAGCTGATGCGGGCCCAGCTCGACGAGGCCGTCCAGGCGCAGGGCGAGGGCGACCTCGCGGCCCTGCTCGGCAGCGGCGACACCTGGCGCATCGACTAGACGGCGTCTCCGCAGGCCCGGCCCCGCTTCACGGGGGCCGGGCCTTTTCGCGCTTGGAAGCCCCGCGAACGGGGCACGGTCTCCCACGTGCCGGTCGGCCGGCGATCCGCGGCGGTCTTCCGGGCGGGAGGCCGTGCGCGGCGGCGTCCTCGCCTGACAGACTGAGGAGATCACGAACCGGGAGGTGACGATGCGGGTCATACCGCGCCTGAACAAGGGTCGTCAGCGGGACGAGGAACCCGCACCGGTCCCGGCGCCTCCCGCCCCGTCCCCCGAACCCGCGGCTCCGGACCCGAGCCTGAAATGGCCGCCCCCGCCCGCACCGGTCCTCCCCGAAGACGCCGCCGCGACGACGCAGCCCCAACCGACGACCGCCCGGCCCCCTGCCCCCGTCCCGCCCGAGGACACCGCGCCCACCGCGGACACCCGTCCCATGAAGACCGGGTTCGAGCCGGGCCGCGACCCCGCTGAGGCGCTGGGGCAGGAGAGCCTCCGGGACGCGGGGCCGCGCTCCGAGGCCACGACGGCCGTTCTGCCCGCGGCCACGCGCCCCCTGGGCACGGAGGCCGAGAGGCGGCGGGCGCGGGCCGCCCAGCGGCAGCGGGAGGCCGCGGAGATGAAGCGGAGCCGGGCGGCGCGGCGGCAGGGCCGCCCGTACCGGGAGGCCGCGCCCGCGAGGGCCGCCGACCAGCACCGGTCGGCGATGCTGGTCATGGTGCTCACACTGGGACTGCTGATCGCGGCCGTCGCGGTGACCGGCGGGATGATCGCGTCCTCGATGCGGACGCGCCCGGTGACGCTGGCCGCCCCGCTGCACATCTACCCCGTCGCGCAGGTGCTGCCGGGCCCGTGCCCCGCCGGGACGCAGGGCATCACCGGGCAGGCCGCCACCGGGGTGACCTGCTACCGGCTCACCCAGGGGATCGCGATCCACAAGGTCGCCGACCTGCGCGTGCAGAAGTCGCGGGTGAAGCCCGGCGGGTACGACGTGGCGCTCACACTGCGCCCCGGCGACCGCCGCGCGTTCGCCGAGCTGACCCGGGCGACGGTCGGCCGCGACCTGGCCTTCGTCGTCCGCGACCGCCTCGTCACCCTGCCGCGCGTCGACATGGCCATCACCGACGGAAAGGTCGTCGTCACCGGCTCCCCCGACCGCCCCTCGGCCAACGCCCTGGTCCGCCAGCTGCGTTCTTAATTGCTTTTTCTCCTCCTTCGGGCCTGGCGGCCCTCCATCGTCGAAAAAGCGGGCGATCGCTGGCATCGCTCCGGCTCGCCTGGCGGCTCGCTGCGCGATCAGATTCTTGCTTCGCTCGAATCTGCCTTCGGACGCGATCGCCACCCTGAGGTTGTCGCGTGGTTGCGGTGGGGGCTGAGGTCGTTGGGCGGCCCGTTCTTACGGCAGGTCTTCGCCTTGGACGGCTTGGATCTCCAGTTCTACCTTGAGGCTCTCGCCGACGAGGGAGATGCCCGCTTCCAGGATCTGGTTGAAGCGGATGCCGAAGTCGGTGCGGGGCAGATCGGCGGTCGCGCGGAACGCGGCGCGGAGGCCGCCCCACGGGTCGGAGCCCATGCCGAGATAGATCATGTCGAGGTCGACCGGCTGGGTGATGCCGTTGAGGGTGAGGCGGCCGTGCACCGTCCAGCGGTCGGGTCCGGCGCCGGTCAGCCCGTCGCCCTCGTAGGTGAGGACGGGGTGGACGTCGGCGTTCAGGAAGTCGGCCGAGCGCAGGTGGTCGTCGCGCATCTTGTTGCCGGTCTCGATGGACGCCGCCTCGATGCGCGCCGTGACGCGGGACTCCTCCACCGGCTCGGCGATCTCGATGCGTCCCTCGAAGGCGGCGAACCGGCCGCGGACGCTCGACAGGCCGATGTGCTGGGCGACGGCGCCGATGTTGGAGTGCGCCGGGTCGATCGTCCAGACGCCGGGCGGCGGGAGCTCGGTGCCGCCCGCCCGGCCGAGGACGATCCTGCCGATGTCGGCGCTTCCGGCGCTGGACACGATCATCGTGGCGGCGGCCGGCTGGAAGCCCATGGCCGTCACGATCACCGTGTAGGTGCCGGGGGGCAGCGGGCCGGCGGCGAGCACGCCGTCCTCGCCGGTCTGCTCGCGCGCGACCTGGTCGCCCGCCAGGTTCGTGACCGTGACGATGGCGTGCCGCACCGCCCAGCCGTCCTTCGTCCGCACCGTTCCGCGCAGACCTCGGTTAGCGTCCATCAACGACCCGCACTCCAGGTTCCGTGTCTCGTGGCCGCCGCCTGCGGGCGGCCCGGCTCGCTCGTGCCCGTCACTCGTCCGGGTAGCCGAGCTTGAGGTCGTGGTCGTCCAGCCCGCTGCCGGAAAGCGACAGGCCGGTCGCGACCGGAGGATATCCGGACGCGATCACCGTGTACTGGCCACCGGTGAGGTCGGTGAAGGCGTACTCGCCGTCCGGTCCCGTGATGACCATCGCGACGACGTTGCCGGCGGCGTCGACGAGCGTGACCCGCGCCTCCCCGACCGGCTCGCCCGACTCGTTGCGGACCGTTCCGCGGATGCGGGCGCCGGGCGGCATCTCCACGTCCAGCCGCGTCTGGCCGTTGCCGGTCACCTCCACCGGCATCGCGACCGGGCGGTGCGCGGCGGCGCTGACGGCGAGCGTGTAGGCGCCGGCCACGAGGTCCTTGAACGTGTAGCGGCCGTCGGCGTCGGTGCGGCCGGTGCCGACGACGTCGCCGCGCACGTCGGTGACGACGACCATCGCGTTCACGATGGGGGTGCCGTCGGCGCTGCGGACCGTTCCGGCGAGGCCGCCGCTGCCGGCCAGCAGCAGGTCGAACTCGACCGGCCGGTCGCCGACGACGAGGGTCGCGGCCTGCGGCTCGTGCCCGCCGGTGGCGGCGATCAGCACGTAGCTGCCGGGGCCCGGCGTCGGCAGCGCGTACCGCCCGTCCTCCCGCGTGATCGCGCGGGCGAGCTGGTGGCCGTCGACGCCGATGAGGGTGAGGGCGGCGGACGGGACGGGCTCGCCCTCGCGGGTCCGCACCACGCCGCGGACGGGGACGCCGCCGCCGTTGGCGTCCTGCTCGATCTGCTGGGCGAGGAGCTTCGCCTGGGCCGCCAGCTCCGCGGCGGCCGGGGTCTCCGACGCCTGCGCGGGCGGGGCCGCGGCGACGGTGGCGAAGCGGCCGTCGTCCGGGTAGCCGTTGTCGCGTGCGTGCCTGCCGGCGCCGACCGCGCCGACCGCCCCGGTCCGCACCACCGCGGACGGCGGGCGCACGACGCCGCTCTCCGCCGGGACGTCGGTCGCGGGCGCCTCGGACGGCGGCGCGTCCTTGCCGCGGTGCGCCGAGCCGCGCAGGGGGAGCTCCTTCAGCGCCAGCATCGCGAGGAAGCCCACCAGGGCGATGGGGATGCCGACGAGGAAGACGCTCTGCAGCGAGTCGGTGAAGGCGTCCTGGATGATGCCCCTGATCTGCGGATCAAGCTTGCTGATCTCCTCCGGGGAGCCGAGGTCGGTCGCGCCGCCGCCGGCCGGCACGGGGATGCCCGCCGCGCGGAAGCCGCTGGTGATCTCCTCCGCGACCCGGTTGGTGAGGATCGCGCCGAACGCGGCCACGCCCATCGCACCGCCGAGGTTGCGGAAGAACGAGACGCCGGACGTCGTCGAGGCGAGGTCGGCGGGCGCGGCGGCGTTCTGCGCCGCCAGGATGAGGATCTGCAGGCTGAGGCCCATGCCGACGCCGAGGACGGCGAGGTCGGCGCCGACGATGACCTTGGGCGAGTCGGTGTGCAGCAGCGACAGCAGGTACAGCCCGCCGGCGACGCACAGCAGCCCGACCACCGGGAAGATCTTGTAGCGGCCCGTCCGGGTGACGACCTGGCCGGAGCCGGTGGAGGTGATCAGCATTCCGACGACCAGCGGCAGCGTCATCAGGCCGGACGTCGTGGGGCTCATCCCCTTGACGATCTGCAGGTACTGCGGCATGTAGATCATCACGCCGAACATCGCCATGCCGACGCAGACGGAGACGAACGAGGTCAGCAGGAAGGTGGGGTTGCGGAACAGCCGGGGCGGCAGGATCGGGTCACGCGCGATGCGTTCGGCGACGACCGCCAGGACGAGCAGCAGAGCGGCGACGCCGAGCAGGGCGTAGGTCCACCGGGAGTTCCAGTCGAACTCGATCCCGCCCATGGACAGCACCAGCATCAGCACGGCGGCGCTGCCGGTGATGGTGAACGCCCCGAACACGTCGATGCGGGTGTCGCGCCGCACCTTCGGCAGCTTGAGCACCTTCTGGATGACGAGGAAGGCGACGATGGCGAGCGGCACGCACACGTAGAAGCACCAGCGCCAGCCGAGGCTGTCGGCGTCGACGATGAACCCGCCGAGCAGCGGCCCCGCGACCGTCGAGACGCCGAACACCGCGCCCATGAACCCGGCGTAGCGGCCGCGCTGCCGGGGCTCGACGACGTCCCCGAGGATGACCTGGGCCAGCGCCGACAGGCCGCCGACGCCGAGGCCCTGGAACGCGCGGGCGGCGATCAGCTGGCCGATGTTCTGCGACAGCCCCGCCCCCACCGAGGCGGCCACGAAGATGACCAGGGCGGTCTGGAACATGAGCTTGCGGCCGGCGATGTCCGACAGCTTGCCCCACAGGGGCGTGGACGCGGTCATGGTCAGCAGGGACGCGCTCGCGACCCAGGACAGCTTGTCCTGGCCGCCGAGGTCGCCGACGATCGTCGGCAGCGCCGTGGCGACCACCGACGTCGAGATCATCGACGTCAGCATCGCCATCATCAGACCGGCGAGGATCTCCAGGATCTGTCGGTGCGTGTACTGCGGTCTCGCTTGCTCTGGCGCCGCCGGGCCGTGCGACGCCACGCTCGCCTGAGCCACATTGCCCCCACAACTCAGATGAATTACCTGTGTTTTGCATGTATCTTATGTAGACGCATGTTTACTTGCAACTCAGGACATAATGGACACCGACTGTAACGGCGACCGGGGGCTGGCGGAATGCAGGTCGGGGAACAGATCGGAAAACAGGCCGCGGGCGCGGCGGCGCCGGGGCGCAAGCGCGACCGGGAGGCCACCCGGCGCCGCATCCTCGACGCCGCCCGCGACCTGTTCGGCGAGCACGGCTACGACGGCGTCACCGTCCGCATGATCGCCGGGCACGCCGAGGCGAACACGGCGCTGGTCCACCGGTACTTCGGCTCCAAGGCGGCGCTGTTCGGCGAGGTCCTGGCCGGGGAGTCGGTGATCCGCGGCGTCATCGCGGGCGACCCCGGGGGGCTGCCGCGCCGGCTCGCCGAGCACTTCGTCCGGCAGGTCGACCAGCGCTCGGTCACCGCCATGTCCCGGATGCTGGACCGGTCGGCGGGCCACCCCGAGGTCAAGGAGATCCTGCTCCGCTACCTGGAGGACGTGATCGTCGAGCCGATGGTGGCGCAGCTCCAGGGGCCCGACGCGCGGGCGCGGGCGCTGCTCGCGTCCACGATCATCATGGGCGGCGGGCCGGTGCGGCGCCTGGTCGGCCTCGGCGACCTGCGCGCCGCCGACCCCGACGACCTCACCGACCGCCTCACCGCCATGTTCACCGCGGCCCTCGCCCCGTCCGTCCACCGCGAGACGTAGCGCCCCGGGGCCGCGTACCCCGGCGGGAGCAGGCGGGATCGCCTTCAGGGCGGAGCGGACGGCCGCGAGGCGCGCATAGGGTTCTGCTCATGGGGCGGGCGGGCGCTGTCAGGGCGCGGTGGGACAGGACGGGACGGCCCGCGCGCTGGGCGTCGGCGGCGGTCGCGGTGGCGCTCGCCGGCGGGGCCGCGGCATGGGGCGCGACGGCCGGCGGCGAGGCCCGCGTCCAGGCGTCCGAGCAGCGCGTCACCGTCGTCGACGGGCCGAACGACGACCAGCGCGTCACGCTCGACACGACGTTCTACAAGCCGGTCGGACGGGCCAGGGGCCCTGCGGTCCTGCTGGGCCACGGCTTCGGCGGCAGCAAGCGGGACGTCGCCGGCGAGGCCCGCGACCTTGCCCGCGCCGGGTACGCGGTGCTGGCCTGGTCGGCGCGCGGGTTCGGGCGCTCGACCGGCGAGATCGCCCTCAACTCGCCCGACTACGAGGTGAAGGACGCCCGGCAGCTGATCGACTGGCTGGCCCGGCGGCCCGAGGTCCGGCTCGACGGCCCCGGCGACCCGCGCGTCGGGATGGCGGGCCAGTCCTACGGCGGCGCGATCGCGCTGATGACCGCCGCCTACGACCGGCGGGTCGACGCCATCGCGCCGCAGATCACCTGGAACAGCCTCCCCGACGCGCTCTTCCCCGACGCCGCCTCTGGCGCCAAGCCGACGGACGGCGTCTTCAAGAAGCTGTGGGCGGGGCTGTTCTTCACGGACAGCGCGAACCGGACGGCGTGCGGGCGTTTCCTGCCGTCCGTGTGCGAGATGTACCAGGAGGTGGCGGAGAAGGGCCGTGCCACCGAGTCGGCGATCACGATGCTGCACCGGTCGAGCCCCGCATCCGTCGCCGACCGGATCCGGGTGCCGACGCTGCTCGTCCAGGGCCAGTCCGACTCGCTGTTCCCGCTCGACCAGGCCGACGCCAACGCGCAGGCGATCGCGCGGAACGGCGCGCCGGTGTCGGTGGTGTGGTTCCAGGGCGGGCACGACGGCGGCGACCCGGAGACCGAACGGGTCGAGGGGCTCGTGCGCGACTTCTTCGACGCCCGCCTCATGCGGTCGTCCGCGCCCTCCCCGGACGGTTTCACCGTGACGCGGGCAGGCGGGCTCGACTCCTCCACCCAGGCGGTCGTCGTGGACGAGGCGTCGACGCGGCGGTATACGGGGCTTTCGGGTGACGCGTCGCGCCTGCCGCTGGCCGGGGCCGAGCAGACGATCTTCAATCCGGCGGGCGGGTCGCCCGCCTCGATCTCGGCCCTGCCGGGGCTGGGAGCGCTCGGATCCCTGGGCGGGTCGCTGGGAGGCTCGCTGGGCGGGCAGCTGCCATCGGACATGCCCGGGCAGACCGCCACCTTCGAGACGCGTCCGCTGGACCGTCCGCTGTGGCTGACGGGCGCCGCGACCGTGCGCCTGAAGGTCACCGGCGACGGTCCCCTGTTCGCGAAGCTCTACGACGTCTCGCCGGGCGGAGGCGCCGCTCCGGCGCGACGGCTGGCCGCGCCGTTCCGGGTGTCCGGCGGCGAGGTCACGGTGACGCTCCCGGCGATGGACTACCGCTTCGACCGCGGGCACCGGCTCCGCCTGGTCGTCGCCACCACCGACATGGGGTTCGCGACGCCCGCGAAGCCGTCGTCGTACAAGGTGCAGGTGGTGTCGCCGCTGACCATCCCGTCCGTCCCGTCGTTGAAGGCCGCGCCGGCGCCTCTGCCCGTCTGGGTGTGGGCTCTGCCTGTCGCAGCCGTCGCTCTGGCGCTCGCCATACTTCTCCCTGGACGCCGTAGGCGCGGCGCCGAAACCGACAGCGACGTGCCCCTGGAGATAACGGGGCTGACGAAGGCGTACAAGAACGGGCACCTCGCCGTCTCCGACCTGTCGTTCCGGGTGGAGAAGGGGCAGGTGCTCGGACTCCTGGGGCCGAACGGCGCGGGAAAGACGACGACACTGCGCATGCTGATGGGCCTCATCCACCCAGACTCCGGCTCGATCCGCATCTTCGGGCACCGCGTGTACCCGGGCGCACCCGTGCTGTCCCGCCTTGGTTCCTTCGTGGAGGGGCCTGGGTTCCTGCCCCACCTCTCCGGTCGCGACAACCTGGACCTCTACTGGCGCGCCACCGGGCGTCCCTTGGACGAGGCCCACCTGGACGAGGCGTTGCAGATAGCCAACCTGGGTTCGGCGCTCGACCGGGCCGTCCGCACGTACTCGCAGGGGATGCGGCAGCGTCTCGCCATCGCGCAGGCCATGCTCGGCCTGCCGGACCTCCTCGTCCTGGACGAGCCCACCAACGGCCTCGACCCGCCCCAGATCCGCGAGATGCGGGAGGTGCTCGTCCGGTACGCGGCGGCCGGGCGGACGGTCATCGTCTCCAGCCACCTGCTCGCCGAGGTCGAGCAGACCTGCACGCACGCCGTCGTCATGGCGGGCGGCCGCCGCGTCGCCGCCGGCCCGGTCGCCGAGATCACCGGATCCGGCCGCCGCCTGGAGGACGCGTTCCTGGAGATCATCGGGGAGGGTTCATGACCGCCTACCACGTCCGGCGCACCCTTCCGCTGCGGGTCGAGGCCGTCCGCCAGTTCCGGCGCCGCCGCACGCTGGTCGCCTTCGCGTTCCTGCTCGTGCTGCCGTGGGTGCTGGTCGCCGCGTTCAAGATCGGCGGGGATCCGGGGCCGGACGGCGTCCCCAGCCTGGTCGACGTCGCCACGTCGTCCGCGCTGAACTTCGCCCTCTTCGCCCTGTTCGTCTCCACCGGTTTCCTGCTGGTGGTCGCGGTCGCCCTGTTCTGCGGCGACACGGTGGCGAGCGAGGCGGGCTGGTCGTCCCTGCGCTACCTGCTCGCCGCGCCCGTGCCCCGCGCCCGGCTGCTGCGCCAGAAACTGATCGTCGCCCTCTCCTACGCGGTCGTCGCGGTCGTCAGCCTGCCGCTGATGTCGCTGGTCGCGGGGACGGCCGGATTCGGCTGGGGCGACGTCGAGCTCCCGACCGGCGGCACCGTCCCGGTGAGCACCGCCCTCGGCCGCATGGCGATCATCATCGGCTACTCCCTCGTGGCGCAGCTCGTCGTCGCCGCCCTGGCGTTCCTGCTCTCGGTGACGACCGACTCCCCCCTCGGCGCGGTCGGCGGCGCGGTCGGGCTCGTCATCGTCAGCAACATCCTGGACGCCGTCACCGCCCTCGGCTCCTGGCGCGACTTCCTCCCGACGCACTGGATGTACTCCTGGATGGACGCGCTTCAGCCCGAGATCCAGTGGGCGGGCATGGCCAAGGGCGCCGCCCTCTCCCTCTCCTACGCCGCCGTCCTGCTCGCGCTGGCCTTCCGCCGCTTCCGGACACGCGACATCGTCTCCTGATCCGCCCACGCTCCGTGTTCCTCCGGACGCGAACCGTGGCTCACAACCCCCCGAAAATCGGTCGAACCTGCAGTTCAGGTGGCATAAGCTCGGCGAACCTCGACCGGCGCGACCGCGTCATACGAGGCAACGGCCCGATCCCCGGGTTTTAAAGGCAGCCCGGCGGGGGGAGATGATCACCATGGCACGGCAGCAGCTCGTCAAGCGCCCCAGGCCCCCACGTCAACCGAGCCCACCCGACCTGCGGACCCCTTCGGGCCGCCTCCTGCCGTACTGACCTCACCGGGAGAGCCGCGAAAGGAAGCCCTCCCTCTCCACGACGGCCCGCTCCACGCGGCCGTCGCCCACGACCACGCCCTGATCGTCGACGGCCTCGAAGTCGAAGGCCAGGCGCCTCCCGTCCACTTCTCGCAACTCCGCCGTCACGGTCACCCGTCCACCGACGGGCGTGGCGACGCGATGACGCACCTCGACCCGCGTCCCGACCGAGGTCTCGCCGTCCCCGAGCCGAGACCCGACTGCCTTCACCGTGGCGGCCTCGGCGAGCGCGAGGAGCCTGGGCGTCGCCAGCACGGGCACGTCCCCACTCCCCATCCGGACGGCCGTGTCCGCCTCCGCGACAACGATCTCGACCTCGGCCCGCAACCCCGGCGTCAACTCCATGCGCCCATCCTGCCCCTCCAGGCGCCCAGCCAGCCGGAGCAGCCACCGCGCCTCATGCTTCTCGGGGCACGCGGCCGTTGCGGCGGAGAACTTTGCTCAGCGTGCCGCTGTTCTTCGTCTCGACGGCGTCCAAGAGCCGGTCGCCGTAAACGCAGAGGCTGGCTTCCCATGGATGCCCGAACGTCCAGAACGAGAGATCCTGCGACAGGAAGAGGTAGTAGTCCCCGTCCGGAAAGACGGGGACCACCCAGGAGGCCTGGTTCTCCGGCTCGGTCAGGCGATGCGGCCAGAACCGGTAGCCGGGATGCCGCCAGTCCAGGACGTAGAGCCACTCGTCCCGATCGACGCAGGTCTTGAAGGCCTCATGGAACAGCACGTCGACGTCGTCAGGCTCTACGGCGCAGTCCCAGCTCCGATCTGTACGACTGGGGCGCTCTCGAGCAAGGTCCCAGGTCACCGACGGAGAGGGCTCCAGAATCCTCGGCCACCGGTCCGGGTGGACGATGCTAAAGGAAGCCAACGCCGCGAATTCGTCCCAGACCCGGAAATGCTCCGAGTCGGGGAGCCTCGACCAGACAACCGTGCCGTCCGTCACTGCGCCTCCATAGGTCTGGTCGGGCATTGCGTCCTTACGGTCAGCCGTCCAGGATGCTGCTCAACTCGGCGAGGATGTCCTGCCAGGTCGGCATGCGCGCGTCCGGAGGGGCTGCGGGGTCGAACAGGACATGGGCGCCCATCGAGCGGAGGGCGTCCAGGTTCCGGGCGAACGCCACATGCGTGGCCAGTTCTGCCTTGACCTGCGGCACCGCAAGCGTCGGCACGCCCATGCCGAGGTGTTCGCAGAGCATGCCGACCGCGACGGTGTCCGTGATGCCCAGCGCCCATTTGTTGATCGTGTTGAACGTGGCCGGAGCCACCACGATCGCGTCCGCGGGAGGCAGCCCGTTCGACGTCTCGTGCGGCTGCCGGAAGTCGGTCCGCACCGGGCCGCCGGTCAGGGCCGCGAGCCGGTCCATGTCCAGGAACTTGGCCCCCATGGGGGTCGCGATCACCCGGACATGCCAGCCCGCGCCTTGGGCCAGCCGCACGAAAGCCTCCAGATCGGACGCCGCACCAGCCCCGCACACGACCACGTAGAGCACCTTCGCCGAGGTCATCGACCCGCCTCCCCCCTGCGCGTGTTCTCTGCGGACCAGCAATGAGCATGGCATCCGTCCTGACCCGCTCGGAATCGGCCCCAAGCACAGCCCGCAGGTAGATCAGCCACAGATCACGCGCGAATGCGCGTCGGACGCGACGGCTTGAAGGGCTCGTTCAAGAGCGAAGCGACCCCTCAGGGTGAGGAGCCGCTTCGGCTGGGGCCGGGCTTCCGCTGTCACCGGTGCCCGGCATTGAAGATGATCACACCGCTGACGACCATGTCGAGGGCGCCGAGAGCGACGTTCATCGAGTTGAGGCCGCCGGCGCCGTTGACGATCAGGCTTGAGATGCCGCCCGCGAAGCACAACAGCCCGAGGCAGAAAGCCGCGATACCTGCCCTGCGGGCAAGCTGCCGGCCAGTGACGGGGCTCATAAGGGAGTCTCCTTTGCGCGCGCTCTGAAACGCTTTTCTCTTGCGACCGTCCGAGCGCGCGCTTCAGTGACAACGCAGCGGCAAGGGCCGTCCTTGCGACGCCTCGCCGCTCAGGGACGAGCAGGGCGTCCAGATCGAGCGACAGCCGACACGGAATTGCCGCAACCACCCCGCCGGAACGAAAGGCTCGGCTAAAGCTCGACGGACGTCGGCTCTGCTCGAGAATGCGCGCGGGCCCGAAAAAACCAGTGCGCGGCGACCAAAGGAACGACGCCGACGGGATACCAGGCGACATCAACCGGGTCGAACCGGCCTCCTAGCAGCTGGCGCACGATCCAGCCACGTTGGGAAAGCGCCTCCGGTACAGGCGTGAGCTGTGCGAACTCGATGAGCCAGCAATAGGCGATCGCAGCAGCGCCGGCAGCCAGTGGGGAGATCGACGGCCTTATGAAGATCACTATCGTGTAGACGATGGCGGCGGACAGCGCGGCGCCTGAGTACTGCTCGACGGGCCCGTCCAGCGCGGCCCGGATCGCGTAGGCCGTGCCCGCGCAACCGACCGCCGTGACCACCATCAGCGGCCGGATCCACCGCGCTGCGAGCGACATCGCGCGATCATACTGACTGAGCGGACTGGAAGGACCTGGACCCGGGCGGCCGCGTGGTCAGCGTCGGCGCTCTATGAAAGGGGCGCCGGCGAGGGAACTGGGCAGGCCGGTCGACCAGATCGAGCGCGTTCCCGGTACTCGGGCCAGGTCACGGATCCAGACGGCGGTGCCAGGGCGTCCCGCGCCGCTTTCGGTGGTCCAGCTACCGTCGCTGTCGCTGTAGTGCAGGTAGCTCTTGTCGTCGTCGACCGTGCTCACCGAAACCCAGGCACCCTGGTCACCATCGCTGGCGAGCGTGGGGAAGTGATAGGCGAACGGGGACGCGGGGATCGTCGTCGGCGTCCAGCTCTCGCCGTCCCAGTGCATGAGCTCGGGGGACGCATAGCTGGTGCTGGCACGGTAGGCCCAGACGCTCGTGGCCGAGACGGGCACGATCTTCGCGATGTAGGTCTGCTCCTTGGACGGGTACCGGATCGTGCTCCACTTGGTGCCGCTCCAATGCAGCATGGCCTCGGTAGGACCGGCCCCCGGGATGTCGCAGGTGCAGGCGATCCAGATGTCCTTCGCCGACCGGACGGCGACGGTGGAGGCACTGACCATCGGCACCGGAGTCTTCCGACGCACCCATCGTCCGTTCTGGAAGCGCAGGGCGACGGCCTTCCTCGCCTGCGAGTCGTACCCGACCGACCAGGCCGGTCCGCCGGGCGCCGCCGAGACGATCTGCAGATACGTGGGCAGGGGTGACGGCATGGTGGGCCGGACCCCGGCCGGGTAACCGACCCTGCGCCAAGCGGTGCCGTTCCAATGCAGTGCCGGCGAACCGCTCTCGTTCAGGTAGATGCCCCAGGCGTTCCGCGGTCCGGCGGCGGCGAGGTCGACGACCTGGCCCGTGCCCGGCGGCAGCTCCTGGCGCTGCCACTGCCGACCATTCCAGGCGAGCATGACGGGTTTTCCACTCGACGACGCGTCCTCGATCCCGGCAGCCCACGCGGCCCGCGGCCCGGCCGCCGCTATCTCGGTCACCACCCCGAGACCGTCGAGAGTCGGCGTGGGCACCTTTTCCCATTCCGGGGCTGCCGCGGTGGCGGCGGAGGGCATGAGCAGCAGGCCGGAGAAGGCGGCGGTCCAAGCGGTGGCGCGAAGAACTCGATGTCCAGCCATGCAAACTCCGGGCGGTCCGGCGGCAGCCCCCCAAGATCTCGCCGCCATCTACTGGCAAGCTTCGAGACCTACCTATCCCAAGATCACCTAAGCCAAACAGACACGCCCGTTCATATGACCGAAGCAGGCCACCCGCTTGACCGCGCGATCCTCCAATGGAGGAGTACCAGCCCAGGAGAAGCTCAGGGTGATGGCAGTGCAGCCCGGGCACGCCACCAGCAGTTTCAAATGCTTGGCCCGCTGAAATGCCGTTTTCGACGACCAGGGCGAGAGTCCCGGTGCCTGTGTTCAGGAAACCCAGCGTAATGAAGAGCCCATTCCAACAACGGCCAATGAAGCGGGGAGCACATCACATCCACTGCTCTAGCCGCACTGCGCATCCGCTGATATCTACGCTTTGCCTTCCGAGGGTGGGCGCCGCCGAGTGCACTTGGGCCAACGCCAGCATGGTCGACGAGTTACCAGGGCACCACGCCGGCGTCTTCGAAGAAGGAGCCGGTCGGGCCGTTGTCGGGCAGGGTGGCCAGGTGGATGGCTATGGCGGCGCCTTGTTGGGCGGTGCGGATGCCGCGGAAGCCGTTGAGATCGGTCGCGCAGTAGCCGGGGCAGGCGGCGTTGATCAGGATGTTGGTGTCGTGCAGTTCCTTGGCGTACTGGAGGGTCACGGCGTTGAGGAAGGTCTTGGAGGGCGCGTAGGCGGCGGAGATCGGGCCTACGGCCTCCACGCCGGACTGAGAACTCTGGCGGGTGAGAGACCCGACGCTGCTGGACATGTTCACGATTCGCGGTGCGGCGGACCGCTTGAGCAGCGGCAGCATGGCGTTGGTGACGCGGATGACGCCGATCACGTTGGTCTCCACGACCGTTCGCATGGTCACGGGGTCGACGGTCGTGGGCGTCTGGGGAATCCCACCGGTCACCCCGGCGTTGTTGACCAGCACATCGAGCCGTCCGAAGCGCTCGGAGAGCAGGGAGGCCGCGGCGGTGACGCTCTCGTCGGAGGTCACGTCGAGAGGTACCGCGAACGCGTCGACCCCCTCGGCGCGGAGTTTCTCGACGGCCGCCGAGAGCCGCTCCGGGGACCTGGCCGCCACGCCGACGGTGTGGCCGAGGGCGCCGAGCCCGACGGCGATCTCGTATCCGATTCCCTTGTTGGCACCGGTGATCAGTGTGATCGTCTGTTCGCTCATACCCGAAATCCTGGCCGCACGGCCGGGAGCACTCCAACACCGCTTGGGTAGCGTTCGATACCTTGCGGGTATTGATCCCCCGGTACGGTGAGAGCATGGAGACGCGAGAGTTGCGGTACTTCGTCGCCGTCGCCGAGGAACTCCATTTCGGCCGCGCCGCCGAGCGCCTCGGGATCGCCCAGCCGCCCCTCTCGCGGGCGATCAAGCAGCTGGAACGCCGCCTGGGCGTTCGGCTTCTCGAACGCACCAGCCGTACGGTCGGACTCACCGAGGCCGGAAAGGTCCTGCTCAGAGAGGGCCGGGCTGCCCTCGACGCGGTCGACGCCGCCGGCCGCCGCACCCGCCGCGCCGCCGCCACGGAGCCGAAACTGGTGCTCGTCACCAAGGCCGGGGCGTCAGGTGAGCTGCTGCCGAAACTCCTGGACGCCTACGCCGCCGAGCCCGGCGCGGTCGCCGTCGAGGTCCTGCTGTGCGGGATCGGAGAGCAGGAGCGGCTGCTCCGCGACGGCCGGGCCGACGTGGGCCTGCTGCACAGGCCGTTCGACTCGACGACCGGCCTGGACACCGAGGAGCTGAGCACCGAGGGCCAGATCCTGGTCCTGCCGAAGGACCACCCCCTCGAAGGCCGTACGGACCTGCGCATGGCCGACATCGCCGACCTCCCGCTGCCACGCTGGCCGCACTTCGACGGCGGCTACCCCGACGGCCCGGGACCCGAGGTGCACGACCACGCCCAGCTCCTGCAGCTGATCGCGCTGGGCAGGGCGGTGGCCCTACTGCCGGAGACCGCCCGGAGCCATCTCCGCCGCGACCTGGCCTTCGTGCCGATCCTGGACGCGCCGACCGTCACCACCGTGATCGCCTGGCCGCCGCACAGCCGGTCCCTGGCCCTCGCCGGACTGATCCAGACGGCCACCCGCCTCTAGAGCGCAGGCGGCGGCAGCCGTTCAACCACGCCACCGTGCGCCCTACGCCCGGGCCTGGCGGAGAAGCCGCTATCGGCATGGAGCTCTAGATGAGGGTGCGCACCACCGCGAGCATCGCAATACACCGGTAGCCGTTCGGATTCTTGTGGAGGTACTGCTGGTGGTACCCGTCTCTGCACATGGTCGCCGTCTTAGGCGGCCGGACTCCGCAGTTTGACGACGAGTTCGACACCGAGAGCTCGGGCCAGGCGTTCGAGGACCGCCAGTGTCGGGACGGTGCCGCCCAGCTTCGAACCGGGCCACGGCCGACTGGGTCATCTCCGCCCTCCTGGCCAGTTCGCTCTGACTCCAGCCACGCTCCTCACGGAGAGCGCGGAGGCGGCCAGCACCGCGCCGCGCATTGCTGAACCTCTCGGCTCGCTTCCCCAGCGACCGGACTGCGAAGCGCGGGCAGGTCGTCGCCAAGCTGGAGCCGTACCGGGACGTCCCCGAAGTGCGCGAGGTACTCGCCGCCTACGCCGCTACCGCGTAGCAGAGGCAAGTTCCGCCATGCGGAGCAACCGGGTCACATAAGCGGCATCCTCGCCGTGCAGGTGCGGCATGACGCCTCGAAGGTCATCCAGCCATCCACGCACGCCCGACTGACACTCAACGCTGAAAGCCCCATCTCGCAGGTAGGCCGAGATGCATCCGGCTACGAAGGCGTCGAGTGTCGCCACTGACTCACCGCTAGGCGCGTCGAGCCAGCGCAGCGCATCCGGGAAGGCGAGCTTCGAGTGCTCCGCCCAGAGCCGCGATAGCTCGTCGTCCGCTGTCTGGGTCATTCGGCCGGGGAGTCGCCTACAGGGCAGGACAAGCCAGTTCCGCCGATTCCGCAGTAGCCGCCGGGATTTGGTTGCCTGAGAGGTACTGCTGGTGGCAGCCATCGGTGCAGACAAGCCGTGACCGGGGCGGAGCGGGTCATACGGCTACCACCTTGACGGTCTTTCCACAGAGGGTCGTCATGTCGTCCTCGTCGGAGGTCAGCAGCACGACGGGTTTGGGAGCCTGGAGCGCGGTCGAGGCAACGACCGCGTCGATCGCGTACTTGTGCCCGTGCAGCCGGTGAGCGCGAAGGAGGTCGACGGCCGCCAGGCTGATCTCTTCGGTGACCGGTTCGATGCGGAGCCTGGAGAGGTACCAACGGAGCCTGTCCGACTTGGTCCGGACGTCCTGGGCTTCGATCGGAGTGAGCGCGCTGATCACCACGCGGAAGTCGTTGTCCTGGGCTTCGCGGACCAGAGCGGTGACGCGTTGATCGGCTCCGCACCACTTGACCAAACCCTCGCAGTCGAGGACGAGCGTCCCCGCACTCAGCCTGCGTCGTGTCCGGCCCACTCGGCGCCCTCCTGCAACTCGGGTGCCGCCTTGACCGCACGAAAGAGATCTGCTGCCTCATCGCGAAGCGCCTGCGGGATCGGCCCCGAGGCGTTCTCATTGGCCTGTAGTGCCTCTTCGAGCAGGTCCCGCTCTATCTGACGCTCAACGGCGGCATCGACGTAAGCGGAGAAGCCGCGGGTTCCCACCCGTTCGCGGACGGCACGGATGTTTCCTGCTCTCAGTGAGACGCTCGCCTTCACCGCCGGGCCTTCACCCAGCCCGAACTCCTTCTCCTCGGCAGCCATGCCCGCAGTTTACTACCTCAAGTAGCAAAACTTCAGCTGGGCGTCGGTGCGGGCGAAGACCGCTGAGCGGTACTGGGGGCCGACGTCGTTGCCCAGGCGCTTGATTTGGGTTGGGTTGTGGGGTTCCCAGAAGACGCGGAGCAAGGCGTCGTAGGCGTTCTTCGCCGGGTCGTAGGCGACGCGGACGGTCTCGGCGTGGCCGGTCAGGCCGCTGCAGACCTCTTCGTAGGTGGGGTTCGGGGTGTGGCCGCCCTCGTAGCCGACCGAGGTGGAGATGACGCCGGGGGGCTCCCAGAATTGCGTTCCGCGCCTCAGAAGCAGCCGAGGGCGAATTCGGCGCCGTCGGGGGAGGGCGGCGCGAGGGGCTCGTCGAGGATCTCGTGGTGGGGGTCGGGCTGCTGGTCCCGGTCGTCAGGACCGTTGTTCCTTTTGGTTAATTACCTGCTGATATGTTGCCTCGGTGAAGCGGGGAGTGGTGTGCGGGGTCGCGGCGTACGTGCTGTGGGGGCTGTTCCCGCTCTACTGGCCGCTGCTGAAGCCGGCGGGGGCCGGCGAGATCCTCGCGCACCGGATCATGTGGTCGCTGGTCGCGGTGGTCGCGGTGCTGGCCGTGCGGCGGAGCCGGGGGTGGCTGCGGACGCTGGGATGGCGGCGGGGCGTGCTGCTGACGCTGGCGGCGCTGGTGATCAGCGTCAACTGGGGGACGTACATCTACGCCGTCAACACCGGGCACACGATCGAGTCCGCGCTCGGGTACTTCATCAACCCGCTGATCAGCGTGCTGTTCGGCGTGGTGATCTTCCGGGAGCGGCTGCGGCCGTGGCAGTGGGCGGCGGTCGGGATGGGGATGGCCGCGGTGGTCGCGCTGACCGTCGACTACGGGCGGCCGCCCTGGATCGCGCTGGTGCTGGCGTCCGCTTTCGCGGTGTACGGGCTGCTGAAGAAGTTCGCCGACATGCCCTCGGCGGAGAGCCTGGCGGTCGAGACGGCGGTGACGTTCCTGCCGGCGCTGGGGTTCGTGCTGCTGCTGGAGGGACGGGGCGAGGCGACCTTCGGGCATCACGGGGCGGGGCACGCGGTGCTGCTGGCCGGGGCCGGGATCGTGACGGCCGTGCCGTTGATGCTCTTCAACGCGGCGGCCGTCAGGCTGCCGCTGAGCGCCATCGGCATGCTGCAGTACCTGGCGCCGGTGCTGCAGTTCGCCATCGGGCTTTTCGTGCAGCACGAGGAGATGCCGCCGAGCCGGTGGGCGGGGTTCCTGCTGGTCTGGCTCGCCCTGGTGACGCTCACGTGGGACGGGGTGGCCGCCGGACGAAGGGAAGCGGTGCCCCAAACCGGGCCAAGGGGCTAAAGTGCCGGACGTCACACCCCCGAGCGAGGGAGTCGTCGTTGCGTCTGCTCAGCGTCACCGTGTTGGGAACAGCGCTCGTCGCGGCGGGCATGCTGGCTCCGGCGACGGGGCGGGCGACGGCGCACGGGGACGGTCCGGTCTCGGTGGAGCCCGCCGCCG
The DNA here is from genome assembly GCF_040653175.1 of Actinomadura sp. NPDC048032. Classification (NCBI taxonomy): domain Bacteria; kingdom Bacillati; phylum Actinomycetota; class Actinomycetes; order Streptosporangiales; family Thermomonosporaceae; genus Actinomadura; species Actinomadura sp. NPDC048032. The sequence continues at coordinate 77,004 of NZ_JBEZJP010000001.1, read as the reverse complement.
CGCGGCCCGGTGAGCGGATCCGGCTTTCGGTGCCGGGATGCAGGGGCACGGTGGCCGCCACTTCCGAAGCGTTCGCCGGGCGGGCCGTGGACCACTCGACCGTCGTGAGGCGCGACGCGGCGCCCGGCAGCTACCCGGTGGTGGTGCGCTGCGGATCACGCAGAGTGACCGGCAAGGTCAGAGTGGCGGGGCGAGTGGCGTGGCCCGATCTGGTCCCGATCGACCACCGGGCAAAGTAATTCGGTATAAACCGGAAGAGAGCTCCATTTAGCGGGCGTCACTCTCCGTGTTCTCACGCGCCGGCGAAAGTGCTTTTCGCGGGCCTCTTCGGCGTGCCTGTAAGGCCGACTCGGACAATGAGACAACACAGCGGGCAAGTGATAAGGGTCACGTCGGAAAGGTTGAGATTTCTACCGGGCGAAGCCTTGCCGTTGTTAATTGATCATGTGATACTCCCACAGAAAGCTACATAACACCGCAACCTTCCCACAAAGCCCGAATCACTCATTAACGGCATCCCACCGCGAGGGGCGCCGTGCGTCCCGGGCGCCCCCATGCCCCCGGAACGGCCAACCGCGAGCACTGGTACTCCAACTCAACATCGAGGGGCAGTCGGTAAATGTCCGTTGACGTCGGCGCCGTCCCAGTCCAGAAGGCGAAGAACTTCCCCCTTTACCGCACGGTCGCCGGCTTCGTCCGCGACCCACTTCGCCAGCTGGAGCGGATCAGCACGGAGGGGGACGGCCGGCTCATCCGGCTCGACCTCGGTGCGTCCCACCCCTACCTGGTCACCCATCCCGACCACATCCAGCAGGTCCTGCGGCGCGAGTCGGAGATCTTCCAGCGGGACGGGGTGTTCTGGAGGCCGCTGCGCGAGCTGATGGGCGACAGCATCCTGTCCGAGGGCGCCGAGTGGGAGCACAGCAAGCGGGTGCTGCAGCCGGTCTTCACCACCCGCAACGTCAACCGGCTCACCGGGCTGATGGCGGATGCGATCAACGACGCCGTCGGCAAGCTGGAGGAGCCCGCCCGCGCGGGACGGCCGATCGACGTGCTGCCGGAGATGAGCCGGATCGTCAACGAGACCGTGATCAAGGTTCTGTTCGGCGACAAGATCTCCCCGGTCGAGGCCAACCAGCTGATCCCGACGTTCGACCAGATCGCGACGTCGATCTCGGTCCGCTTCCTGCTGCCGTTCCTGCCGCGCGTGCTCCCGATGCCGGGCGACCGGGCGTTCAAGGACGCCGTGCAGGTGATGGACGAGGTCCTGTTCGAGCTGGTGGCGCGCTACCGGGACGATCCAGGCGACGGCAGCGACATCTTCACCGCGCTCTGCCAGGCCCGGACCGAGGACGGCGCCCCGCCGGACGACAAGTGGATCCGCGACAACCTGCTCGCGATGTTCGCGACCAGCACCGAGACCACGACGCTGGCGCTGACCTGGCTGTGGCCGCTGCTGCACGACCACCCGCTGGTCCTGGACCGGCTGGTCGAGGAGATCGAGGGAGTGGTGGGCGCCGAGCCCGTCCGCCCGGACCATCTTCCGAGGCTGCCGTACGTGTCGCAGGTCGTCCAGGAGCTGCTGCGCCTGTACCCGGTGGGCTGGATGTTCCCGCGCATGGCGACCGCGCCGACGATCCTCGGCGGCGTGCACATCGAGCCGGGCGACCCGGTGCTCATCAGCCCGTTCCTCACGCACCGGCTGGCGTCGGTGTGGGAGCGCCCGCTGGAGTTCGACCCGGAGCGGTTCACCCCGGAGAACTCGCGCAGGCGGCACCGCTACGCCTACTTCCCCTTCGGCGGGGGCCCGCACCAGTGCATCGGCCGGCACGTGTTCGACGTCGAGGCGCGGATGATCCTGACGAGCATCCTGAGCCGGTTCCGCCCGGCCCTGTCCGACGCGATCCCCGCCATGCCGCGCATCGGCGCGACGCTGCGGCCGCGGGAGTCGATGGAGATGACGCTGACCCCGGTCGGGCGGAACGCGTGACGGCGGCGGAAAAGGCGCCTCCGCGGCCCGGCGGCCCCGCGGCGCCCGACGCCCTGCAGGGCGCGCGGCACGACGGCGCCGTCATGGCGCAGGCCGTGAAGTGCGCCCGCGACCTGGCGAAATGCGCGGAGACCTATCCGGACCTGTTCGACGTCAAGCCGATCGACGAGACCCTGTTCAACGCCGTGGCCTGCGCGAACGCGTTCGGGTCGCCGTGGCTCACCGCGTCCGGGATCAGGATGGCGGCGCGCACCTCGCTGTGGATCTTCGGCCTGGACTGGCTGGTGGACCATGTCGCGACGTCCCGGGACGAGGTGGACGACATCAACCGGCGCTGCCTCGACGTCGCGGAGGGGGCGCCGCCGACGCCGGGCGACGGGCTCACCCGGTTCCTCGCCGACATCCGGGACGAGGCGGCCGGGGCGCCCGCCTTCGCGGCGCTGCGCGACGACTGGCTGGCGCAACTGGCGCGGCTGCTGCACGCCGGGGCCCGCGAGCTGACGTGGAAGTCGGTCGACGTGGCCTCGTGGCCGACGTTCGACGAGTACCTGGACAACGCCGACAACTATGGCTCGGCCTGGGTCAACATCTCGCACTGGATCGTGCACGCCGACCAGGGCGTCCTCGACCACATCGGCGAGCTGCAGGCCGCGAGCCGGGACGTCCAGCAGGTGCTGCGGCTGCTCAACGACCTCGCCACCTACGAGCGGGACGTCACCTGGGGCGACCTGAACGCGCAGATGCTCGGGGTGGAACGTGCCCAGATCACCGCGCGGATCGACGAGATCGTGGCCCGCTGCCGCGAGCGCGTCGGGCCACTGCGGGACGACTGCCCCGAGGCGGTGGCCTACCTCGAACGGCAGATCGGCTTCAGTACGGGCTTCTACGGGCTGAGCGACTACTGGGGGTCGCTGTGACCGTCGAGGAGGCGGGCCCGGAGACGGCCGAGGCCGCCGATCCCGACCCCGACGATCTTTACGCGGCCGCCGCCGCGCTGGTGGACGATCTCGTCCGCCACCCGTGGGGGCGGTCGTCCCCGTCGGTCTACGAGACCGGGCGGCTGGTGGGCCTCGCCCCCAGGCTGACCGGACATACCGCAAGGATCCGGTTCCTTCTCGACACGCAGCGGCCCGACGGCGGCTGGGGGCCGCCCGACCCGGGCTACGCGCTCGTCCCGAGCCTGAGCGCGACCGAGGCGCTGCTCTCCGTGCTCGCCCCGGAAGGCGGGCGCCGGCCCGCCGGCGTCTCCGTCGCCGAGGTGGTCCGCGGCGCCGGACGCGCCCTGCGGTCCCTCGCGCGGCGGCTCGCCGGCGCCGCCGCGGCCGACTTCCCGGACATGCCGGCCATCGAGCACATCACCCCGGCCCTCATCGAGGCGATCAACGGGCACCTCGACCGGCTCCGCGACGACCCGGCCCTCGCCGCCTGGTGGACGGGCGGGCGGCTGGCCCCGCCCGCCGGGATGGACGGGGCGTTCGTCGCCGCCGCCAAGGCCCACCTGGAGAACGGCGGCGCCGTGCCGCTGAAGGTCCAGCACGCCCTGGAGGTCGCGGGGGCGTCGGCGCGGCGGGCCGGGTCGGTCCGTCCCGTGCCGCTGCCGGAACCGGCGCGGGCCGTCCGCGACCTCTCGACGGTGGGCGGGCCGGGGCGGTTCGCGACCGTCGGCGCCTCCACCGCGGCCACCGCCGCGTGGCTCGGCGGTCCCGACGGCGACGGCCCTGGTGACGAGGCCGCGCGGCGCTATCTGGAGGCCGCCGCCGAACAGCACGGCGGTCCCGTTTCCGTCGCCGTCCCGGTGACCAACTTCGAGCGCGGGTGGGTGCTGGGCTGGCTGGCCCGCACCGGGCTCGCGCCGGCCGCCCCGCCGGAGCTGATCGCCCAGATGCGGGCGTCGCTCGGCGAGGACGGCGCGCCGGGCGGCACCGGCCTGCCCCCGGACGCCGACACCAGTTCCGGCGTGCTGTACGCGTTGTCGCTTCTCGGTGAACCGCACCCGCCCGACCTGCTGTGGAAGTACGAAACGAGCACGCATTTCTGTAGCTGGCCCGGCGAGAACGGACGGTCCGTCACGACGAACGCGCACGTGCTTGAGGCGTTCGGCCATTACCTGGAGTGCGGCGGCGCCGGACCGGCCGGCCGTTACGCGGCGAGCGCGCGAAAAGCGGCGTCCTGGCTCGTCGGCGAGCAGTTGTCCGACGGCCGCTGGCAGGACAGGTGGCACGCTTCGCCGCTCTACGCGACCGCTTGCGCCGCCCTGGCGCTGGCCGAGTTCGGCGGCCCGGAATCGGCGGACGCGGTGAATCGGTCCGTCGCGTGGGTGCTGGGCGAACAGCGCCCGGACGGCTCCTGGGGGCGCTGGTGCGGGACCGCCGAGGAGACGGCCTACGCCGTGCACATCCTGACGCTGGCCCGCCCGTCCGGCGGCGCCGCGCCCGACCCGGCGGTGCGGGAGGCGGCGGAGCGAGCGGTCCGGCGGGGCTGCGCCTACCTCAGGGCGGCCCTGCGGAGCACTCCGGGGACCCTGACCGGCGGTCCGGGCGACGTTGACTCCGGCAAGCCGCCTCTCTGGCACGATAAAGACCTATATCGCCCAACGACCATCGTGCGGGCGGCGGTCCTGGGCGCCCTTCGTGTGGCACATCGTGACACGAGTGTTTCAGTGCGGTGAATTTCACCACCCTGTCCGAGGGTGACCTGGTTGTACGCCTGAGCCGGAAACCATTCACCTTGAGTGGGTTTGGTGGCGTTGGTAAGGTTCACCGGTGCCTTGCCGATCATCCGGCATAGCGCTACCCGCTCTCACCGCCACCAGTGTCTCGCAGCCGGGCCCAAGACCTCGCATTGCAGGCACCTTGACAATTGTTGGGGCGATCATAATGCGTTTCCGCAACTCACGGCTGCGGACCAAGATTGCGGCCCTGCTGGTCTCGCTGACCGCGCTGTGGGCCTTCGCCGCCTGGGTGACGTTGCGCGAGGGCGTGAACCTGCTCTTCGTGAGCACGCTGGACAGCGTCGTGGCCCCGAGCGACCCGCTGCTCGTCGAGCTCCAGCAGGAGCGCCGCCTCACCGTGACCATGCTCGCGTCCGGCCAGCGGCGGCCCGACCTGCTCGCCGCCCAGCGCGCCCGCACCGACAAGGAGCGGGCCATCGTCGTCGAGAAGGCCCGCAGCGGCTCGGTCCGCCGCGCCGCCGACGACGAGATGGACCAGCGGCTCGACGCGATGGTCCGGCTGCTCGGCCGGCTCGACGGCGACCGCCGCTCGATCGACGCCGGCGCCTTCGACCGCCGGCACATCATCGACGCCTACTCCGACACCATCGAGTCGATCTTCCACATGTACGACGGGACGACGACGCTCGACGACAAGGGGTTCACCTCCGACCTGCGCGCGGAGATCGCCGTCAACCGGTCCTGGGAGCTGCTGTCCCAGGAGGACGCGCTGGTCGCCGGCGTCCTCGCCTCCGGCCGGATCACCCCGGTCGACCAGATCGACATCGCCAAGGCCGTCGGCGCCCGGCGCCTCAACTACGAGCGCGCCCTGGTCGACCTCGAGGGCGCGGACCGGCAGGCCTGGGACGAGCTGAACGCCAACAAGCGCCTCACCACCGTCAGCGCCCTGGAGGACATGCTCCTCCAGCGGACGAAGGCGCAGCACCCCCGCATGACCGCCGAGCAGTGGCGCAACGCGACCGAGCCCGCGCTCGCCCAGATGCGCAAGTCCATCCAGGACGCCGGCGACCGGCTGGTGGAGCGCGCCACTCCCATCGCCGCCTGGGTCGTCATCCGGCTGCTGCTCGCCGGTGGCCTCGGCCTCCTCGCCGTCATCGCGTCCATCGTCGTGTCGATCACCACGGCGCGCGCGCTCGTCCGGCAGCTGGAACGGCTGCGCGGCGCCGCGTGGGAGCTGGCCGAGCAGCGGCTGCCCGGCGTCGTCGAGCGGCTCGGGCACGGCGAGAAGGTGGACGTCGAGCTCGAGGCGCCGCCGCTGCGGTTCGGCACCGACGAGATCGGGCAGGTGGGCCGCGCGTTCAACGCCGTCCAGGAGACCGCGATCCGTACCGCCGTCGAGCAGGCGGAACTGCGCCGCGGCATCCGGGACGTCCTGCTGAGCCTGGCCCGCCGCACCCAGACGCTGGTGCACCGGCAGCTCACCATGCTGGACGCGATGGAGCGCCGCCGCGACATCGAGACCAAGGAGCTGGAGGAGCTGTTCCGGCTCGACCACCTCGCGACCCGCATGCGGCGCAACGCCGAGAACCTCATCGTGCTGTCCGGCGCCCTCCCGGCCCGCGGATGGCGCAACGCCGTCCCGATGGTGGACGTCGTCCGCGCAGCCGTCGGCGAGGTCGAGGACTACACCCGCGTCACCGTCCTGCCGTTCGGCCCGGTCGAGCTGGCCGGACGCTCGGTCGGCGACGTCACCCACCTGCTCGCCGAGCTGATCGAGAACGCCGTGTCGTTCTCCCCGCCCGACACCATCGTGCAGGTCGGCGGGCACCTGGTCGCCAGCGGCTTCGCCATCGACATCGAGGACCGCGGGCTCGGCATGACCGACGAGAAGCTCGCCGAGATCAACGCGCGGATCGCCGACCCGCCCGACTTCAACCTGCAGAGCTCGGTCCAGCTCGGCCTGTTCGTGGTCAGCAAGCTCGCCGAGCGCTACAACCTGCAGGTCTCGCTGAAGCGGTCCGCCTACGGCGGCACCACCGCCGTCGTCGTCATCCCCCGGGACCTGATCGTCGAGCAGGGCCCGGCGCAGGTCCCGGCCGGCACCACCACCACGAACGGCCTGGAGGTGCGGCGCCCCGCCGCGGCGCTCGCCGCGTCCGGCGTCCGCTCCGCGTCCCCCACGACGACGCTCCCCCCGGCGGGCACCGGCCCGCAGCATCCCGCACCCGCCCTCGTGGCGGTCCCCCCGCCGGCCGCGGACCCGCTGCCCGTGCGGCCCCCCGGCGGCGCCCCCGAACCGGAGCCCGAGGCCCCCACGCCCGCGCGGCACGACGACCCCGCGGACGGCGCACGTCCCGACCCCATCGAGCCGGAGGACCTGCCACCCGTGCCCGACATCTCCACAACACCGTCCGGTCTTCCCGTCCGTGTGCCGCAGGCGAACCTGGCCGAACCCCTGCGCACCGACGAGCCCGCCGTCGCCGACGAGCAGGACGAGCAGGAGGACCCGGGCCGCTCCCCCGAGGAGATTCAGCGGATCATGGGTTCCTACCAGCGCGGCACCCAGCGGGGCCGCGTCGACGCGGCGGAAGCCCTCGGCACCAACGCAGCGGAAGGCGAGGCAGATCAGTGACGCAGAAGACCGGTTCCTCCTCCGATCTGGGCTGGCTGCTGGACGACCTCGTCCACCGCCTGCCGCACGCCCGCAGCGCGGTCGTGCTGTCGGCGGACGGCCTGCTCATGGCGTCGTCCGAGGGCATGACGCAGGACGACGGCGAGCACCTCGCCGCCGTCGCCGCCGGCATCCAGAGCCTCGCCAAGGGCGCCGGGACCCGCTTCGGCGGCGGCCCGGTCCGGCAGACGATCGTCGAGATGGCGTCGGCGTTCCTGCTGGTCACGGTCGCCGGGAAGGGCGCGTGCCTCGCCGTCCTCGCCACCGAGGAGGTCGACGTCGGCCTCACCGCGTACGAGATGGCGATGCTCGTCACCGCCATGGGCCACCACCTCACCTCCCCGTCGCGTTCGGAGTCCGCGCAGGAGGGGCGCCCGGCATGATGCCCCCCGAGGATCCCGCCCAGGAGCCCTGGGCGGACGAGGCCGCGACGCGCCCGCCGGTCGACGACCGGTTCCTGGACGAGCACGCCGGTCCGATGGTGCGGCCCTACGTGATGACCAGCGGCCGGATCGAGCCGACCCGCGGCAAGTTCGACCTCATCACCCTGGTGGTGGCGGTCGGACCGGAGCCGGAGGGCGCGATCGGCCTCGGACCCGAGCACCTGGCCATCATCCGGCTGTGCCAGGCGGTGATGTCGGTGGCCGAGATCACCGGCCATCTCGATCTGCCCGTGGCGACCGTCCGGGTGATGCTCGGCGACCTGCTCGACAAGGGATTCGTCTCCCTTCAGGAGCCCGAACCGGAGGCGGACATGCACGACATCAGGCTCTACAAGGCGGTGATCGATGGTCTCCGGGCCCTCTAGGCGCGGCGTGCGCGCCCGCCGGCTCCCCACCGCGGTCAAGATCGTGATCGCGGGCGGTTTCGGGGTCGGCAAGACCACGATGGTGGGCACGGTCTCGGAGACCAGCCCCCTGCGCACCGAGGAGTTGCTCACCGACGAGAGCGTGGGCGTCGACGACATCTCCGGGGTGGAGCGCAAGACGACCACGACGGTCGCGATGGACTTCGGCCGCATCACGATGCGCGACGAGTACGTCCTCTACCTGTTCGGCACCCCCGGCCAGGAGCGCTTCTGGTTCATGTGGGACGAGGTCTCGCTCGGCGCGCTCGGCGCCGTCGTCCTCGCCGACACCCGCCGCCTGTCGGACTGCTTCCCGTCCGTCGACTACTTCGAGCGCCGCGGCACCCCGTTCATCGTCGCCGTGAACTGCTTCGAGGGCGCCCAGCGCTACGACCTCGCGGAGATCCAGATGGCCCTCAACCTGGGCCCGAAGGTTCCCGTCATGCTCTGCGACGCCCGCAGCCTCGGCTCCTGCAAGGAGGTCCTCATCGACCTCGTCCTGCACGCCATGAAGACCCGCGGCCTCACGGAGGAGCCCGAACCCCAGAACGCCTAGCCGCGGACGCCCGCGGCGACGGTCCCGGCGAAGGCGCGGAGCCGCGCGGTGGCGCGGTCCCGATGCCAGACGAGCGCGAGCGCCGAATCGGGCAGGCCGGTAAGCGGGACGAAGACGACGTCGCCCCGCACGTGGCGGCGGGCGGTAGGGACGCACAGCGGCATCGCGCCGCGCCCGGCGGCGACCATCGCGAGGGCCTCCTGGATCGTGCTGACGGCCGGTCCGGACGGGATCGCGGCGCCGCCGGGCGTCAGCGGCGGGGACTGCGCGTCGCGCCAGTAGCGCGGCGCCGGGCCGGCGATCCTGACGAGCGGATGCCCGGCCAGGTCCTCGGCGCGGACCGACGGGCGGTCCGCGAGCGGGTGGCGAGCCGGGACGGCCAGGCGCAGCGGCGCCTCGGAGAAGACCGGGCCGACGGCGAGGCCGGGCTCCCGCACCGGGGTCAGGACGATCGCGGCGTCCACGTCGCCGCCCAGGACCGGCCCAAACGGGTCGGCCAGCGGCATCTCGACGGTCCGCACCTCGCAGCCGGGGTGACCGCTCTGGAACGCGCGGACCAGACCCGCCAGTTCCTCGTCCAGGAACCCGAGGAAGCCGATCCGCAGCACCCCGCCGACACCGCGCGCCCTGCTCCTGGCCCCTTCGACGGCGTCGAGGAGGGCCGCGTAGGCGGGCCGCAGCTCGTCCCGGAAGGCGGCTCCGAGCGGGGTCAGCCGGACGCGGCGGCTGGTGCGCTCCACCAGCCGGGCCCCGACCCGCAGTTCGAGGGCGCGCACCAGCTGGCTGACGCGGCTCTGGGAGAGGTAGAGGCGCTCCGCGGTCCGGCCGAAATGCAACTCCTCGCTGAGGACGAGGAAGCACTCCAGCTCCCGGGTCTCCAGTTCCGGCACGCGACGCCCCCGATCGATGAGTCTGGCTCATACAAGGATGCGATCTTCGCCGTTGTTCCCCATCGGCCCGCCCGCCAGGGTCGGGGGCATGACGGTTCCCTCCTCTCCCCCGCCGCGCCGGGGGTGGCCGGCGGTGCTCGCGGTCGCCGCGGCCACGTTCCTCGTCGTCACCAGCGAGATGCTGCCGGTCGGCCTGCTGACCTCGATCGGCCCGGACCTCGGCGTGTCCGCGGGCACGGCCGGGCTGGCGATGACCGTGCCCGGCCTCGTCGCGGCGCTGTCCGCCCCCGCGCTCTCCGCGGCGACCGCCCGGCTGGACCGGCGGGCGGTGCTGGCCGTGCTGGCGGGCCTGCTTGCCGCGGCCGACCTCGGCTCGGCAGCCGCCCCTGGGCTGCCCGCGCTGCTGGCGTCGCGGGTCCTGGTCGGCGTGGCGATCGGCGGCGTGTGGGCGATCGCCGGCGGGCTGGCGGCACGGCTGGTGCCGGAGCGCTCCGCCGGCGCCGCCACTTCGGTGATCTTCGGCGGAGTGGCGGTGGCGTCGGTGGCGGGGGTTCCGGCCGGCACGCTGATCGGCGACCTCGCGGGCTGGCGGGCGGCGTTCGCCGCGGCCGGAGCGCTGTCGCTGGTCGCCTGCGCCGCGCTCGCCGCGCTGCTGCCGCCGCTGCCCGGAACCGGCGCGGCGGGTCTGTCCGCCATGCCGCAGGTGCTTCGCGCGCCCCGCGCGCAGGCCGGACTCCTGGTGACGTTCCTCCTGGTCACCGGGCACTTCGCGGCGTACACCTACGTGCGTCCCGTGCTGGAGCGGGTGTCCGGCGTGGACCCGGACCTGATCAGCACGCTGCTGCTGGTGTACGGCGTGGCGGGCATCGCGGGCAACTTCACCGCGGGCACGGCCGCCGCCCGCGCCCCGCGCCGCACCCTGATCCGGATCACCGTCCTGCTCGCACCGGCCGTCCTGCTGTTCCCGCTGGCAGGCCGATCCCCGCTTCCAGCGATCGTGCTGCTGGTCCTGTGGGGAGTCGCCTACGGCGGCGTGTCGGTGACGCTGCAGAACTGGCTGCTCCAGGCCGTGCCCCCGCACGCCGCCGAGCCGGCATCGGCACTGTTCGTCGCCACCTTCAACCTCGCCATCTCTCTGGGAGCCCTGGCAGGCGGCCAGATGACCGACACCACAGGCGAAACCGGCGTCATGTGGCTGGGCGGAACCCTAGCCGCCCTAGCCCTGGCCGCCGCCGCAACCACCAGGCGACCTCTACGGCAGCGAGCACCGCAATAGCCCCCGCGCCGACCTCAGCCACCACCGCAACCACGCGACAACCTCAAGGGCCGCGATCGCGTCCGAAGGCAGATTCGAGCGAAGCAAGAATCTGATCGCGCAGCGAGCCGCCAAGGCGAGACGGAGCGATGCCAGCGATCGCCCGCTTTTATCGACGATGGAGGGCCGCCAGGCCCGAAGGAGGAGATAGAAGCTATCCAGTACGAGTAATTACGTAGTCGCAGAGGTTGGTGAGGGCTTCGCGGGCGGGGATCTCGGGGAGGGTGAGGAGTTCGTTGCGGGCGTCCTCGGCCCAGCGGCGCAGGTCGGCGCGGGCGCGGTCCATGGCGGGGTGGGCGCGCAGGAGGGTGAGGGCCTCGGCGTGGAGGGCGTCGTCGGTGAGGTCCTGGGTGAGGAGCTCGCGGAGGCGGGCGTCGTCGGGGCCGGAGCCGATGCCGGCGAGGACGTGGTGCGTCGGGAGGGTGCGGATGCCTTCGCGCAGGTCGGTGCCGGGGGTCTTGCCGGACTCCTCGGCCTCGGAGGCGACGTCGAGGATGTCGTCGGACAGCTGGAAGGCGATGCCGATCTTCTCGCAGGCGGAGGTGACGGTGTCGACGACGTGGGCGGGGGCGCCCGAGAGCAGGGCGCCGAACTGGCCGGAGACGGCGATCAGGGAGCCGGTCTTGTCGGCGACGACCTGGAGGTAGTGCTTGAGGGGGTCGGCGTCCTCGCCGGGGCCGACGGTCTCCTGGATCTGGCCGCGGACCAGGCGGGCGAAGGCGCGGGCCTGGATGCGGACGGCCTCGGGGCCGAGGTCGGCGAGCAGGTCGGACGCGCGGGCGAACAGGTAGTCGCCGGTGAGGATGGCGACGGTGTTCGTCCAGCGGGAGTTGGCGGACTGCTGGCCGCGGCGGATGGTGGCCTCGTCCATGACGTCGTCGTGGTAGAGGGTGCCGAGGTGGGTGAGCTCGACGACGACGGCGGCGGGGACGACACCGGGCGCGGCCGGGTCGCCGAAGTGGGAGGCCAGCAGCACCAGCATCGGCCGGAAGCGCTTGCCGCCCGCCTCGACGAGGTGCTGCGAGGCCTCGGTGAGCAGCGGGTCCTCGCCCCGGACGCAGTCGAGCAGAAGGGACTCGACGGCCGCGAGGCGGTCCTTGGCGTCGGACGCGAGCGCGGCGTCGACGGGAAGCCCGAACGGGCCGGTCTCCTGGATGGCCGGCCCGCCGGACTTCTCAGCGAATGGGTTGCTCACCCAAGACTCCCTACCGGACGAACATGTGGGTCGTGGCCTGCCCCGCGAGGTCCAGAACGGGCTGCGGGATCACGCCGAGTACCACAGTAGCCGTCACTCCGAGCGCGACCGCGACCGCGGTCGCCGGGCCGGCCACCACGACCGGGCCCTCGGCGTCCGGCTCGCTGAAGAACATGACGACGATCACACGGACGTAGAAGAACGCGGCGACCGCGGAGGAGATCACGGCGACGATCACCAGGGGCGTCGCGCCGCCCTCGACGGCCGCCTTGAACACCGCGAACTTGCCGGTGAAGCCGCTGGTCAGCGGGATGCCCGCGAAGCCCAGGAGGAAGAAGGCGAACACGCCCGCGACCACCGGGGACCGTTTGCCGAGGCCCGCCCACCGCGACAGGTGGCCGGCCTCGCCGCCCGCGTCCCGCACCATCGTCACGACGGCGAACGCGCCGATCGAGGTGAAGCCGTAGGCGACCAGGTAGAACATCGTGCTGGACAGGCCGTCCGGGGAGCTGGCGATCACGCCCATGAGCAGGAAGCCCGCGTGCGCGATCGAGGAGTAGGCCAGCATCCGCTTGATGTCGGTCTGCGTGATCGCGATGATCGACCCGGCGATCATGGTGAGAATGGCCACACCCCACAGGACGGGCCGCCAGTCCCACTTCAGCGTCTCGAACGCGACGTAGTAGACGCGCAGGATCCCGCCGAACGCGGCGACGACGGTGCAGGACGCCATCAGCGCCGTGATCGGCGTGGGGGCGCCCTGGTAGACGTCCGGCTTCCACATGTGGAAGGGGACGCCGCCGAGCTTGAACAGCAGCCCGACCGACAGCAGCGCGACGCCCGCGAGGAGCAGGGTCTCGCTGCCCGCGTCCTTGCCGATCTGCGCGGAGATGTCCGACAGCCGGACGGACCCGGCGTACCCGTACAGCAGCGCCGCCCCGTACAGGAAGAACGCCGAGGAGAACGCGCCGAGCAGGAAGTACTTGACCGCCGCCTCCTGGGAGAGGAGGCGCCGCCGGCGGGCGAGCCCGCACAGCAGGTACAGCGGCAGCGACATGACCTCCAGCGCCACGAACATGGTGAGCAGGTCGTTGGCCGCCGGGAACATCACCATGCCGCCGACGGCGAACATCATCAGCGGGAACACCTCGGTCTGGGTGAACCCGGCCTCGGTGGTGCGCTGCTCGGCCTCGCTGCCGGGCAGGGCCGAGGCCTGCGCGGCGAAGTGGCCGCCGGCCCTGCCGTCGCCGCGCTCGGCGATGAGCAGGAGGCTGACGAGGGCCAGCACCAGGATGGTGCCCTGGATGAACAGGGTGGGGCCGTCCACGCCCAGGGCGCCCTCGGCGGCGACGTGGTGCGGATTGTCGCGCCACGCCAGCAGGATCGTCCAGGCGAACCCGCCCGCGAGGCCGAGGAACGCCAGCGGCACCTGCACGTAGTAGCGCGCGGTCCGGCCGACGAACGCCTCGACGAGCACGCCCGCGACGGCGACGCCGAGGACCAGCAGCAGCGGGGCGATCTGCCCGTACTCGATGTGCGGCGCGGGGATGTCACCCCCCTGCGCGAGGACCGCGCTCACCTGACTGGTGGTGGTCATGGACGGGCTCCGTTCTCGGCGACGTTACCGGTGATGTCCGGCGCCGGGTCGTGCTGGTCGACCCGCGCCAGCGTGTGGTCCACCGACGGGTTGATCACGTGCAGCACCGGCTGCGGGAAGAAGCCCATCGCCACGATGATCGCGATGATCGGGGCGACGGCCCACTTCTCCCGGGCGGACAGGTCCTTCATGCCCTCGACCGCGGGGACCTTGGGGCCGCCCATGGTCCGCTGGTACATCCACAGGATGTAGACGGCCGCGAGCACGACGCCGCTGACCGCGAGCGCGCCCGCCCACTCGTACCGGCTGAACGTCCCGACGATGACGAGGAACTCCGAGACGAACGTGGACAGGCCGGGCAGCGACAGCGCGGACAGGCCGGCGATCAGGAACATCCCGGCGAGGACGGGCGCGACCTTCTGCACCCCGCCGAAGTCGGAGATCCGCGCCGACCGCCGCCGGACGATCATGAAGCCGACGACGAGGAACAGCGCGCCGGTGGAGAACCCGTGGTTCACCATGTAGAGCGCCGCGCCGGACTGGCCCTGCGACGTCATCGCGAAGATGCCGAGGACGATGAACCCGAAGTGCGACACCGACGTGTAGGCGATGAGGCGCTTCATGTCGACCTGGCCGATCGCGAGGACCGCGCCGTAGATGATGCTGAGCACCGCGAACCCCAGCACGACCGGGGTCGCCCACTTGGCGGCGCCGGGGAACAGCTCCAGGCAGAACCGGAGCATCCCGTAGGTGCCGACCTTGTCCAGGACGCCGACGATCAGCACCAGCGCGCCGGCCGGGGACTGCTGCGCCGCGTCCGGCAGCCAGGTGTGCACCGGCACCATCGGCGCCTTGATCGCGAACGCGACGAAGAAGCCGAGGAACAGCCACTTGGCCGTCGTCGGGTCGACGTTCATCTTCGACAGCTCGTCGAACATGAACGTGCCGTGCCCGAGGCCGCCCCTGTCGACCGACCGGCTCGACAGCGGGTACAGCCAGATGACGGCGACGAGCATCAGCAGCCCGCCGAACAGCGAGTACAGCAGGAACTTCACCGCGGCGTAGGACCGCTGCGCGCCGCCGTAGTACCCGATGATGAAGTACACCGGGATGAGCATCGCCTCGAAGAAGACGTAGAACAGGAACACGTCCGTCGCGGCGAAGACGCCGATCATGGCCGCTTCCATCGTCAGCAGCAGCGCGAAGTACGTCTTCACCGACCGCTTCGCCGGGACGTCCACGCCGCCGGACCGGTCGGCCTCGCTCCACGACGCCAGCATGACGAGCGGGACGAGGACGACCGACAGCACGATCAGCACCAGCGCGACGCCGTCGACGCCGACCGCCCAGTGGACCCCGAACTCCTTGATCCACCAGTACTTCTCGGTGAACTGGAACCGCGCGCCGCCAGCGTCGAAGCCCGACGCCATGACCCCGGTGAGGGCCGCGACGACGAGGGAGACACCGAGCGAGAACTGCTTGACCAGCGTCTCCCGCTCGCGCGGGATGGCGCTGAGCAGCACCGCGCCCACCAGCGGCAGCGCGATGAGGACGCTCAGCCAGGGAAAGTCGCTCATGACACGTTCACCACCAGGAGCGCCGCGACCACGAGGGCCGCGCCGCCCAGCATCGAGAGGGCGTAGGAGCGGGCGAAGCCGGTCTGGACGCGCCGGAGCCGGCCGGAGCTGCCGCCGACGCCGGCGGCCGTCCCGTTGACGGCGCCGTCGACGCCGCGCCCGTCGAACCAGACCGCGAGCCGGGTCAGCCACTGGCCGGGGCGCATCAGCAGCGACTCGTTGAGCGCGTCGCCGTAGAGGTCCTTACGGGCCGCGACGGTGACGAACGAGCCCTTGGGCGCCTCGCGCGGCACCTTGCGGGCGCCGTACTGCATCCAGGCGATCCCGGCGCCGACGATCATCAGGACGAAGGTGGCGGCGCCGGGCGCGGTGAGCCACTTGAACTCGTGCGCGTGCTCGGGCGCCCCGACGACCGGTTCGAGGAACTCGGGGAAGCTGCCGAGGATCAGGAACCCGCCCGCGAAGACGGACCCGACCGCGAGCAGCATCAGCGGCACGGTCATGACCGCCGGCGACTCGTGCGGGTGGACGTCGTCCTCCCAGCGCTTCTCGCCGAAGAACGTCATGAACATGACCCGGGACATGTAGTACGCGGTGATCCCGGCGCCGATCAGCGCGCAGGAGCCGAGGATCATCCCGGACGTGCCGCCCTTGGCGTAGGCGGCCTCGATGATGCCGTCCTTGGTGAACCAGCCCGACAGGCCGGGGAACCCGATGATGGCGAGGTACCCGAGGCCGAACGTCGCGTAGGTGATCACCATGACCGTGCGCAGCGCGCCGTAGTGGCGCATGTTCACGTCGTCCTTCATGCCGTGCATGACCGAGCCGGCGCCGAGGAACAGGCCCGCCTTGAAGAAGCCGTGCGCGACGAGGTGCGCGATGGCGAAGACGTAGCCCGCCGGGCCGAGGCCCGCGGCGAGCACCATGTACCCGATCTGCGACATCGTCGATCCGGCGAGGGCCTTCTTGATGTCGTCCTTGCCGCAACCGATGATCGCACCGGCCAGCAGCGTGGCCGCGCCGACGATCGTCACCACCAGCTGCGCGGTCTCGGACATCTCGAAGATCGGGCCGGACCGGACGATCAGGTAGACGCCCGCGGTGACCATCGTGGCGGCGTGGATGAGGGCCGACACCGGGGTCGGGCCCTCCATCGCGTCCAGCAGCCACGACTGCAGCGGGAGCTGCGCCGACTTGCCGCACGCGCCGACCAGGAGCAGCAGCCCGATGGCCGTCGCGGTGCCGGTGCCGAGCTTGGAGGCGAGCCCCACGTGCTCGGCGCCGGTGCCGAGGACCGCGCCGAAGTCGATGCTGCCGAACGAGGCGAAGATCAGCGCGATTGCGATGATCAGCCCCATGTCGCCGACCCGGTTGACGACGAACGCCTTCTTCGCGGCGGTCGCGGCCGTCGGCTTGTGCTGCCAGAACCCGATCAGCAGGTAGGAGGCGAGACCGACGCCCTCCCAGCCCAGGAACAGGATCAGGAAGTTGCCGCCCAGGACCAGCACCAGCATCGACGCCAGGAACAGGTTCAGGTAGGCGAAGAAACGGCGCCGGTCGGGGTCCCCGGCCATGTAGCCGATGGAGTAGATGTGGATGAGCGAGCCCACCCCGGTGATCAGCAGGACGAAGGTGATGGACAGCGGGTCCACCAGCAGGTCCATGCCGACCTTGAACGTGCCGACGTCGATGAAGTCCCACAGGTGCAGGGTGCGGCGCCGGGCCTCGGCGTCGTACCCGAGCATCTGGGCGAACATCGCGGCGCCCACCGCGAACGACGCCAGCGACATCGCCGCGCCGAGCAGGTGGCCCCACTTGTCGGTCCGCCGTCCCCCCAGCAGGAGGATCGCGGCGCCCGCGAGCGGGAGCGCGACGAGGAGCCAGGACGCGGCCTGGATGCCTTCCGCTTTCATCCCTGGCCTCTCAGTACTTCAGCAGGTTCGCGTCGTCGACCGACGAGGACCTGCGGGTCCGGAAGATGGTCATGATGATCGCCAGACCCACCACGACCTCCGCCGCGGCCACCACCATCACGAAGAAGGCGATGATCTGGCCGTCCAGGTTGCCGTGCATTCGGGAGAACGAGACGAACGCCAGGTTCGTCGCGTTCAGCATCAGCTCGACGCACATGAACACCACGATCGCGTTGCGGCGCACGAGGACGCCGAGCGCTCCGATGGTGAACAGGACCGCCGAGAGCGCCAGGTAGTGCCCCGGGCTCATTCTCCTGCCTCGCCTTCACTCGCGCCGCCGCCGGCGGCCGGCGTCCCCGACTTGACCGAGCGCTCCTCGGCGTCCGAGTCGCGGACGTCCTCGGTGACCGCCTTGACCGCGGCCACGTCCCGTTCGAGGGCCTCCTCCTCGGAGCCGCCGTACAGGTCGGCGTGCCGCTCCGCGGTGTCGGTGCGGGCCGCGATGACCGGGTTGACCGACAGCTCCGAGGGCGTCCCGTCGGGCAGCAGCGCCGGCATGTCGACGGCGTTGTGCCGGGCGTAGGTGCCGGGGCCCGGCAGCGGGCCCGGGTGGGAGCCGGACAGGAACCGCTGCCGCGACAGGTCCTTCTGCGTCGGCTTCGGCTCGGTGCGCTCCCGGTGCGCCAGCACCATCGCGCCCAGCGCCGCGGTGATCAGCAGGGCGCTGGTCGCCTCGAACGCGAACACGTACTTGGAGAACAGCAGCCGGGCCAGCCCGACGACGTTGCCCTCGGAGTTGGCCTGGGTCAGCCCGGCCGAACCGCCGAGCGCCGCGTTGCCGACCCCGACCGTGAGCAGGACGAGGAAGCCGACCGCGGCGATCACCGCCCAGAACCGCTGGCCCCGGATCGTCTCCACCAGCGAGTCGGTGGAACTGACCCCGACGAGCATCAGCACGAACAGGAACAGCATCAGCACCGCGCCGGTGTAGACGATCACCTGCACGAACGCCAGGAAGGGCGCGTTCTGGATCGCGTACAGCGCGGCCAGGCAGAGCATCACGGTCGCCAGCAGCAGCGCCGAGTGCACCGCCTTCCGCATGAAGATCATGCCAAGCGCGGCGAGCACCGAGACGATCGCCAGCAGCCAGAAGAAGAACGGCTCCCCGGACTGCTTGTCGGCGACCTCGGCGGCGAGCACGTGCGCGCTCGCGACGGAGCCGGTCACTTGCCCTCACCGCCCTTGCGCGCCTTCGCCTTCTCGCGCTCGACGGCCTGGTCGGCGCTCGCGCGCCCGCCGTCCTCGGAAGGGATCTTCGGAGCCGAGGGCGTCCCGGACGACGGCTCGCCCTCCTGGAGGCCGAGGCGGTAGTACTCCTCCTCGGTGTCGCCGAGCCGCATCTCGTGCGGGGGCGCCTCCATGCCCTCGCGCAGCGGCGCCAGCAGCATCTCCTTGGTGTAGATAAGGCTCTCGCGGCTGTCGTCGGCGAGCTCGTACTCGTTGGTCATCGTGAGCGCCCGGGTCGGGCACGCCTCGATGCACAGCCCGCACAGGATGCACCGCAGATAGTTGATCTGGTAGGTGCGGCCGTAGCGCTCGCCCGGCGAGTACCGCTCGTCGGCCGTGTTGTCGGCGCCCTCGACGAAGATGGCGTCCGCGGGGCACGCCCACGCGCACAGCTCGCAGCCGATGCACTTCTCCAGGCCGTCCGGCCACCGGTTCAGCTGGTGCCGCCCGTGGAAGCGAGGAGCCGTCGGCTTCTTCACCTCGGGGTACTGAACGGTCTCGCTCTTCATGAACATCTGGTGGAACGAGACCCCGAACCCCTTGACCGGGTTCAGGAAATCAGTGAGTCCCACTGGTGACCTCCTCGGAGGGGGTTTCGATCGTGGCCGGCCGGACCGGCTCGCGGGCGCGGCCGTGGTAGTGGGGCGCGTCCATCGGCGGCACCGGGAACCCGCCCGCCGCCGGGTCGGTGCGCGGCCCCGGCGTCGCCCCCGGGACGATCTCCTTGTCGTCCTCGCGGCCGCGCGCCATCTCCCAGATCACCGTGGCGACCAGCACGATCGCGGCGACCACGGCGGCGGCGATGAACAGCTGCCGCATCTCGTAGCCGTCGTTGCGCAGCGCGCGGATCGTCGCGACCAGCAGGATCCAGCCGAGCGAGAAGGGCATCAGCACCTTCCAGCCGAGCTTCATCAGCTGGTCGTAGCGCACGCGCGGCAGCGAGCCGCGCAGCCAGATGAAGAAGAAGATGAACATGAAGATCTTGATCAGGAACCACAGGACCGGCCACCAGCCGGAGTTGGCGCCCGCCCACACCGTGGAGATCGGAGCGGGGGCGCGCCAGCCACCGAGGAACAAGGTGGTGGCCAGGGCCGACAGCGTCGCGAGGTTGATGTACTCCGCGAGGAAGAACATCGCGAACTTCAGCGACGAGTACTCGGTGTGGAAGCCGCCGACCAGCTCGCCCTCGCCCTCGGGCAGGTCGAACGGGATGCGGTTCGACTCGCCCATCATCGTGATGACGTACACGACGAACGACGGCGCGAGCAGCACCACGAACCACTTGTCGTGCTGCGCCGCGACGATCTCCGAGGTGGACATCGAGCCCGCGAACATGAACACGGCCACGAACGACAGGCCCATCGCGATCTCGTAGGAGATCATCTGCGCGGACGAGCGCAGCCCGCCGAGCAGCGAGTACGGCGACATCGAGGACCAGCCGGCCAGCACGATGCCGTAGATCGCCATCGAGGACATCGCGAGGACGAGCAGCACCGCGACCGGAAGGTCGGTGCCCTGCAGCGCCGTCTGGTGCCCGAAGACCGACACCGTCGGCCCGAACGGGATGACGATGAAGGAGATGAACGCGGGCACCGCGGCCATCACCGGCGCCAGGACGAAGACGATCTTGTCGACCTGGCGGGGGACGATGTCCTCCTTCAGCGCCAGCTTGACGCCGTCGGCGAGGCCCTGGAGCAGGCCGAAGGGCCCGGCCCGGTTGGGGCCGACCCGCAGCTGCATCCGGCCGATGACGCGCCGCTCGATCCACATCGTCATCAGCACGGTGACGACGAGGAACACGAAGATGGCGAGGACCTTGCCGCCGATCAGCCACCACGGGTCCGACCCGAAGTCCTGCAGTTGCGGGTCGGGCGCCGGCGCCGCGGCCAGGGAGCTCATTCGATGCCTCCAGCGTTCTCGGTCGCGGTCGCGGGCACCGCGCCCGCGATCTTGACGACGCCTCCCGCGGCCGCGCCGAGGTCCCGGTGCAGGGCGCAGCCCGCCGAGTTCGTCGGCAGCCACACCACCCGGTCGGGCAGGTCGGGGGTGATCTCCAGCGGGAGCGTGACCTCGCCGCGCGGGCCCGAGACCGTCACCGCGCCGGTCGCGCCGATCTCCGCGGCCGTCGCGGGCGACAGCCGGGCGGCGGCGGGCTTGGCGGTGCCGGCGAGGAACGGCTCGCCGTCCTGCAGGCGGCCCCGGTCGAGGAGCAGCCGCCAGGTCGCCAGCAGCGCCTCGCCCCGCTCGGGGTGCGGCGCCAGGCCCTGCGCGACGCTCGGCGTGTCCGGGCGCTCGCCGCGGTGGGCGCCGAGGCCGGCCATCTCGCGGCGGGCGGCCTCCGGGCCCGGCAGGCCCAGGTGGACGTCCATCTCGTCGGCCAGCGCGTCCAGCACCCGCAGGTCGGACATCCGCCCGGCGGACTTGAGCACGACGTCGAACGGGCGGCCGCGGCCCTCCCAGTCGACGAACGTCCCGGACTTCTCCGCGACCGCCGCGACCGGCAGGACGACGTCGGCGCGGTCGGTGACCGCGCTCGGCCGCTGCTCCAGGCTCACCACGAACGGGGTGGCCTCCAGCGCCCGCAGCATCGCCTCCGGGTCGAGCAGGTCGTCGGGGTCGACGCCGCCGACGAGCAGCGCGCCGCGCCGCCCGGCGGCCGCCGCCGCGATGATGCCGGCCGTGTCCTCGCCGGGGTCGGCGGGCAGGTCGGCGACGCCCCAGGTGCGGGCGACCTCGGCGCGGGCGGCGGGGTCGGTGACCGGACGGCCGATCGGCAGCAGCCCGGGCAGCGCCCCGGCCTCGATCGCGCCGCGCTCCCCGGCCCGGCGCGGCACCCAGGCCAGCCGGGCGCCGGTCGCCTGCGCCACCCGCGTCGCCGAGGTCAGCGCCCCCGGGCTGGTGGCGAGCCGCTCGCCGACGAGGATGACGGCGCCGGGCGTCTCCAGCAGCGTGCGGATGTCAGATCTGGCGTCGTCCCCGATGAGGGAGCCGAGGACCTCGGCCTCCGCGCCGGGGAGCGTCGGCAGCAGCGTGCCGCCGACCTTCGCCAGACCGCGCGTCGCGAACGGGGCCGCCGCGAACACCTTCAGGCGGTTCTTGCGGAACGCCTTGCGGAGCCGCAGGAAGACGATCGGCGACTCCTCCTCGGGCTCGAACCCGGCGAGCAGGACGACCGGCGCCTTCTCCAGGTCGGCGTAGGTCACCTCGATGGGGTGGCCCGCGACGGACGAGGCGAGGAACCGCGACTCCTCCTCCGACAGCGGCCGGGCCCGGAAGTCGACGTCGTTGGTGCCGAGCGCGATCCGGGCGAACTTGGCGTAGGCGTAGGCGTCCTCAAGGGTGACGCGGCCGCCGGTCAGGACGCCGGCCGAGCCGCGCGCCGCCGCGAGGCCGCGCGCCGCGATGGTGAGCGCCTCGGGCCAGGACGCCGGCTCCAGCTCGCCGTCCTCGCCGCGGACGAGCGGCTGGGCGAGCCGCTCGGGCTGCGTCCCGTAGGTGAACGCCCAGCGGCCCTTGTCGCAGTTCCACTCCTCGTTGACCTGCGGGTCGTCCCCGGCCAGCCGCCGCGTGATCTTCCCGCGGCGGTGGTCGGTGCGCAGCGCGCAGCCGGACGCGCAGTGCTCGCAGACGCTCGGCTGCGAGACCAGGTCGAACGGGCGGGACCGGAACCGGTACGCGGCGCCGGTCAGCGCGCCCACCGGGCAGATCTGCACGGTGTTGCCGGAGAAGTAGGACTGGAACGGCTTGCCGTCCGCCGCCCCGACCTGCTCCTTCGCGCCGCGCTCGAACAGGTCGATGAACGCGTCGCCGGCGATCTGGTCGGAGAACCGGGTGCAGCGGGCGCACTGGATGCAGCGCTCCCGGTCGAGCAGCACCTGGCTGGACAGCGGGATCGGCTTGGGGAAGGTCCGCTTGGCCTCCACGAACCGGGACTCGCCGCGCCCGTTGGACATCGCCTGGTTCTGCAGCGGGCACTCGCCGCCCTTGTCGCAGATCGGGCAGTCCAGCGGGTGGTTGATCAGCAGCAGCTCCATCACGCCGTGCTGCGCCTTGTCGGCGACCGGCGAGGTGAGCTGGGTCTTGACCACCATCCCGGGCATCACCGTGGTGGTGCACGACGCCTGCGGCTTCGGCATGCCGCGGCCGTTGCCGGCGTCGGGGATCTCCACCAGGCACTGCCGGCAGGCCCCGACCGGGTCCAGCAGCGGGTGGTCGCAGAACCGGGGGATCTGGATGCCGAGCAGCTCGGCGGCCCGGATGATCAGCGTGCCCTTGGGCACCTCGATCTCGAAGCCGTCGATGGTGCAGGAGACCATCTCCACCGGCTTCTCCACCGCCGACTTGTCGTCGGTGACGGTCACTTGGCACCTCCCCAGAGGGTCGACTTGGCCGGGTCGAACGGGCAGGCCCCGAGCTCGAAGTGCCGGAGGTACTCGTCCCGGAACAGCTTGATGGACGAGACGACCGGGCTCGTGGCGCCGTCGCCCAGGGCGCAGAACGACCGGCCCAGGATGTTGTCGGACAGGTCGAGCAGGGTCTCCAGGTCGTCCTCGGAGCCCTGGCCCGCCTCCAGCCGCTTCAGCATCTGCTTGTACCAGTAGGTGCCCTCGCGGCACGGCGTGCACTTGCCGCACGACTCGTGCGCGTAGAACTCCGACCAGCGCAGCACGGCGCGGACGACGCAGGTCGTCTCGTCGAAGATCTGCAGGGCCCGGGTGCCGAGCATGGACCCGGCGGCGCCGACGGACTCGAAGTCCAGCGGCACGTCCAGGTGCTCGTCGGTGAAGATCGGGGTGGACGACCCGCCGGGCGTCCAGAACTTCAGCCGGTGCCCCTCGCGGACGCCGCCCGCCATGTCGAGCAGTTCCCGCAGCGTGATGCCGAGCGGAGCCTCGTACTGCCCGGGCCGGGTGACGTGCCCGGACAGCGAGAAGATCCCGAAGCCCTGGGACTTCTCGGTGCCCATCGAGGCGAACCATTCCGGCCCGTTGGCGATGATCGAGGGAACCGAGGAGATCGACTCGACGTTGTTGATGACGGTGGGCCCGCCGTAGAGGCCCGCGACCGCCGGGAAGGGGGGCTTGAGCCTGGGCTGACCGCGGAACCCTTCGAGGGAGTCCAGCAGCGCCGTCTCCTCGCCGCAGATGTAGGCCCCGGCGCCGCTGTGCACGACCACGTCCAGGTCGTAGCCGGAGCCGAGGATGTCCTTGCCGAGGTAGCCGGCCTCGTACGCCTCCGCCACCGCCTGGTGCAGGCGGCGGATGACGTGCAGCACCTCGCCGCGCACGTAGATGAACGCGAGGTTCGACCGGATCGCGTACGAGCTGATGATCACGCCCTCGACGAGCACGTGCGGGTTGGCCATCATCAGCGGGATGTCCTTGCACGTGCCCGGCTCGGACTCGTCGGCGTTGACGACGAGGTAGCGCGGGTTCGGGCTGGACGGCGGCAGGAAGCCCCACTTCATCCCGGTGGGGAAGCCCGCGCCGCCGCGGCCGCGCAGGCCGGAGTCCTTGACCGCCTGGACGATCTCGTCCGGCTCCATCCGGAACGCCGTGCGCAGCGCCTCGTAGCCGCCGTCGCGCTCGTAGCCCGCGCGGGTGAACGAGTCGGCCTGGTCCCAGTTCTTCGTGAGGATGGGGGTCAGCGTGGTCACTTGTTCCGCCCCTCCTGCGATCCCGGCTTGGCCGCGCCGCCCATGGGCTTGCCCGGCTCCTGCGGGGGCGATCCCATCTCCTCGGCCTTCACCGGCTCCTCCGGACGCTCGCGGTCGACGTCCGCGCGGGGCGCCTCCCAGCCGCGCTCCTGCGCCAGCTTCAGGCCGCGCAGCGACTCGGGCCCGGCCTGGACGCCCTCGCCGGCGCGCCCGTCGGGGAACCCGGCGAGCACGCGGGACGCCTCCTTCCAGGTGGCCAGGCTCTCCGGGCCACGCGAAGGAAGCACTTGCTTACCTGAGCGCAGGTCGTCGACCAGCTGCTTGGCCTTCTCGGGAGTCATGTTGTCGAAGAACTCCCAGTTGACCATCATCACCGGCGCGAAGTCGCAGGCCGCGTTGCACTCGATCCGCTCCAGGCTGACCTTGCCGTCCGGGGTGGCCTCGTCGTGGCCGACACCGGCGTGCTCGCTCAGCTCGTTCCAGATCTGGTCGCCGCCCATGACCGCGCACAGCGTGTTGATGCAGACGCCGACGTGGTACTCGCCGACCGGCGCGTGCTTGTACTGCGTGTAAAAGGTCGCGACGCCGGTCACCTGGGCCGGGGTGATGCCGAGCTGCTCCGCGCAGAACTCGATCCCGTCCTCGGTGACGTGGCCCTCCACCGACTGCACCAGGTGCAGCATCGGCAGCAGCGCCGAGCGCGGCCGGGGGTACCGGCCGATGATCTCCTTGGCGTCGCGCTCCAGCCGCTCGCGGACCTCAGGTCCGTATGTCATCGGTCCACTCCCCCCATGACCGGGTCGATGCTGGCGACCGCCGCGATGACGTCGGCGACCATGCCGCCCTCCGCCATCGCCGGGGTGGCCTGCAGGTTGACGAAGGACGGCTCGCGGAAGTGGACGCGGTACGGCCGGGTGCCGCCGTCGCTGACCACGTGGGCGCCGAGCTCGCCGCGCGGCGACTCGATGGGCGCGTACGCCTGCCCGGCGGGCACGCGGAAGCCCTCCGTCACCAGCTTGAAGTGATGGATCAGTGCCTCCATCGAGGTGCCCATGATGTGCGCGATGTGCCGGGGCGAGTTGCCCATGCCGTCCGCGCCGATCGCCAGCTGCGCCGGCCAGCCGATCTTCTTGTCCTCGATCATCACCGGGCCCTTGACCGACTGGAGCCGGTCCAGGCACTGCTCGACGATCTTCAGCGACTCCTCCATCTCGTCCATCCGGACGAGGTAGCGGCCGTAGACGTCGCAGGTGTCCTGCGTCGCGACCTCGAAGTCGTAGGTCTCGTACCCGCAGTAGGGCTGCGACTTGCGCAGGTCCCACGGGAGCCCGGTCGCGCGCAGCACCGGGCCGGTGACGCCGAGCGCCATGCAGCCGGTCAGGTCCAGGTACGCGACGTTCTGGGTGCGCGCCAGGTAGACCGGGTTGGCGTCCATCAGTTTGCGCAGCGCCTGGATCCGCTTCGGCATGCGGTCCAGGTAGTCGCGGATCTTGCTGGTGGCGCCGCTCGGCAGGTCCTGCGCGACCCCGCCCGGACGGACGTAGGCCATGTTCATCCGCAGGCCGGTGATCTCCTCGAACAGGTCGAGGGTGTACTCGCGCTCGACGAAGCCGTTCAGCATCACCGTCGTCGCGCCGAGCTCCAGGCCGAACGTGGCGATCGCGACCAGGTGCGAGGAGATCCGGTTGAGCTCCATCATCATCACGCGGATGATCTGGGCCCGCTCCGGGATCTGCTCGGTGACGCCGAGCAGCTTCTCCACGCTCATGCAGTACGCCGTCTCGTTGAAGATCGGCGCGAGGTAGTCCATCCGGGTGCAGAACGTGGTGCCCTGCGTCCAGGTGCGGAACTCCATGTTCTTCTCGATGCCGGTGTGCAGGTAGCCGATGCCCACCCGGGCCTCGTTCACCGTCTCACCGTCGAGCGTCAGGATGAGCCGGAGCACCCCGTGCGTGGACGGGTGCTGGGGGCCCATGTTGACGACGAGCCGCTCGTCGCCGAGGTCCTCCGCGCCGGAGACGACCTGGTCCCAGTCCTGGCCGTTGACGTCGAAGACCTTGCCCTCGGCCGCCTCCTCCGCGGCGTAGGCGTCGTACTCGGTGTACTTCGTGGAACTCATACGTACGACCTCCGCTCGTCGGGCGGGGGGATCTCCGCTCCGCGGTACTCGACGGGAATACCGCCGAGGGGGTAGTCCTTGCGCTGCGGATGGCCGACCCAGTCGTCGGGCATCTCGATGCGCGTGAGCGCGGGGTGGCCGTCGTAGACGATCCCGAAGAAGTCGTAGGTCTCGCGCTCGTGCCAGTCGCTCGTCGGGTAGACCGGCACCAGCGACGGGACGTGCGGGTCGGCGTCCGGGCAGGTCACTTCCAGCCGGACGCGCCGGTTGTGCGTGATCGACAGCAGGTGCACGACCGAGTGCAGCTCGGCGCCCTCGTCCTTCGGGTAGTGCACGCCCGACACGCCCGAGCACATCTCGAAGCGCAGGGACGGCTCGTCCCGCATGGTCCGCGCGACCTCCAGCAGGTGCTCGCGCTTCACGAAGAACGTGATCTCGCCGCGGTCGACGACGACGCGCTCGACGGCGTCCCCGAAGTCCGGGTAGGCGCGCTCCAGCTCGTCGGCGACCTCGTCGAACTCGCCCGCCTCCGCGGCGCCGCCGGGCCCGCCGTACGGGCGCTGCGCGGACACCTTCGGGCTCTGCCGGATGACGAGCCCGCCGTAGCCGGAGGTGTCGCCGGTGGTCCGCGCGCCGAACATGCCCTTGCGGACGACCGGCTGCTCGCGGCGCTCCTCCTCGGCCTGCGCGGGAAGCTTGTCGGCGTTCTGCTCGGCCCGCTGCTCAGGATTCTCGGAACTCACGTCACGCTCCTTGACCGAGCAGCGGAAGCCGGCGGCGCTTGGCCTCTTCCAGCTCGGCGATCTGCTTCGCGCGCTGCGGCCCGAGCTTGGTGTTCTGGACCTTGTCGTGCAGCTTGAGGATCGCGTCCAGCAGCATCTCCGGCCGCGGCGGGCAGCCGGGCAGGTAGATGTCCACCGGGACGATGTGGTCCACGCCCTGCACGATCGCGTAGTTGTTGAACATGCCGCCGGAGGAGGCGCACACGCCCATCGCGATGACCCACTTCGGCTCGGTCATCTGGTCGTAGATCTGCCGCAGCACCGGCGCCATCTTCTGGCTCACCCGGCCCGCGACGATCATCAGGTCGGCCTGGCGCGGCGTCGCCGAGGCGCGCTCCATCCCCCACCGGGAGAAGTCGTGCCGGGGGTCGCCGGTCGCCATCATCTCGATCGCGCAGCACGCCAGGCCGAACGTCGCCGGCCACATCGAGCTGCTGCGCGCCCACCCCGCGACCTGCTCGACCGTGGTCAGCAGGAAGCCGCTGGGAAGTTTCTCCTCTAGACCCATGTCAGTCCCACTCCAGACCGCCGCGCCGCCAGATGTAGGCGTACGCGACGAGGACGGTGACGATGAAAAGAACCATCTCGACAAGGCCGAAGAGCCCCATCCGGTCGAACGCGACCGCCCAGGGGTAAAGGAAGATGATCTCAATGTCGAAGACGATGAACAGCATCGCCGTCAGGTAGTACTTGATCGGGAAGCGCCCGCCGCCGACCGGCTGCGGGGTCGGCTCGATGCCGCACTCGTAGGCGTCCAGCCGGGCGCGGTTCCAGCGCTTGGGTCCCGTGAGCGCGGCCATCGCCACCGAACCGCCGGCGAAGGCGAAGGCGAGCACCCCCAGCACGATGATCGGAATATAGAGATCCATATCTCTACAGCCTCTCCTCGGGACGTACGACGTTGTACGGGACGGGCCGCCTGCGACCCGCCACCCTAGCCAAGGTGATCAATAGCGCTCCCCTCAGGGGGTCGGGTACTGCACTTTAGTCCGCTCACCTGCGGAAGCCTGAAATCCACGCGCGCGTTCATGCCGCCGGCGCCACCTTCTGCATCGCGTTGATGACGCGGTCCATCGCGTCCCCGCCCTTGGGGTCGGTGAGGTTCGCGAGGAGCTTCAGCGTGAAGCGCATGAGCGTGGGGTGCGGCAGGCCGTGCGCGGTCAGGAACTTCATGACCCGCGGGTCGCCGATCGCCTGGACGAACACGCGGGCGAGGGTGAAGTAGCCGCCGTGCTCGTCCTTGAGGATGCGCGGGTACTCGTACAGGGTCCGCTCGCGCTGCGCGGGAGTGCGGCGGGCGAGCGCCTGCACCATGATGTCGGCGGCCAGCCGGCCGGACTCCAGGGCGTAGTCGATGCCCTCGCCGTTGAACGGGTTGATCATGCCGCCGGCGTCGCCGACGAGCAGCATCCCGCGGGTGTAGTGCGGCTGCCGGTTGAAGCCCATCGGCAGCGCCGCGCCGCGGATCTTGGAGGTCGCGTGCTCCTCGTCGAACTGCCAGTCCTCCGGCATCTGCGCGCACCAGCGCTTGAGCATGCCGCGGTAGTCGACGCTCTGGAACGCCTTGCTGGTGTTGAGCAGGCCGAGGCCGACGTTGGACGTGCCGTCGCCGACGCCGAACACCCAGCCGTAGCCGGGCAGGAGGCGCTGGCCGTCCCACAGCTCCAGCCACGCCTCCATGTAGTCGTCGTCGTGGCGCGGGGTCTGGAAGTAGCGGCGGACCGCGACGCCCATCGGACGGTCCTCGCGGCGCCGCAGCCCCATGGCGAGCGACAGCCGGGTGGAGTTGCCGTCGGCGGCGACGACCAGGGGCGCGTGGAACTCGATCTCCTCGCCCTGGTACTCGGCGGTGACGCCGGTGATGCGGTCGGTGCGGTCGTCGACGATGGGGCCGGTCACGTTGCAGCCCTGCAGCAGCTGGGCGCCGGCCTTGGCGGCGTGCTCGGCGAGGAGCTGGTCGAGGTCGGTGCGCTTGCGGACGAGGCCGAAGTCGGGGAAGGACGCGAGCTCCGGCCAGGGCAGCTCGACCTTGACGCCGCCGCCGTAGATGCGCAGGCCCTTGTTGCGCCCCCAGCCGGGGTCGTTGATGTCGACGCCCATGCCGATGAGGGCGCGGACGGCCCGCGGGGTGAGGCCGTCGCCGCAGATCTTGTCGCGCGGGAAGGTGGCCTTCTCCAGCAGGAAGACGTCCAGGCCGGCCTGCGCGAGCCAATAGGCGGTCGACGATCCGGCGGGGCCCGCCCCGACGACGATGGCATCCGCGTGTCGGGTGGAGTCGGTCACGATGGTCCTCTTCGCTCGTTCGCTTGTGAAGTACTTCACAAGGATCCGGTGGGGAGTCTATTCCTTTATCACGACTGGTGGGTACTTCTGGGCCGGTCCAAGTTTGGACCGGTCCGAACCACCGGCCGCCGCCTGTCAAGCAGCCTTGACGGACGGGTTGACGGCATAGTGCAGGGCGACCACCCCGAAGGTGAGGTCGCGCCAGCGCACCTCGCCCCATCCCGCGTCCTGGATGAGCCGGGCCAGCCCCGCCTGGTCGGGCCAGGCGAGCGTCGACTCGGCGAGGTAGCGGTAGGAGTCGGGGTTGGAGCTGACCCGCGCCAGCAGCGGCAGGCCGTAGCGCAGGTGGGCCTTGTGGCCGAGCGCCAGCAGCGCGTTCGGGGGGTGGCTCACCTCGCAGATCACCAGCCGCCCGCCGGGCTTGGCGACCCGGCGGAGCTCGCGCAGCGCGAGGCCGGTGTCGGCGACGTTGCGGAGCCCGAAGGAGATGGTGACGGCGTCGAAGGAGGCGTCGGCGAAGGGCAGCCGCAGCGCGTCCCCGGCGACGAAGCGCAGGCCCGTGACGCCCGCCTGGCGCCGCACGCCCACGCGCAGCATGCCGAGCGAGAAGTCGCACGCGACCGTGTCGGCCCCGGCCTCGGCGAAGGGCACCGACGACGTCCCCGTGCCGGCCGCGAGGTCGAGGACCCGCTCACCCGGCCGCGCCCCCAGCGCCCGGACGACCTCCCGCCGCCACCGCCGGTCCTGGCCGCCGGTCATGAGCGAGTTCATGAGGTCGTACCGCTCGGCGGTGCCGTCGAACATCGCCGCGACGTCGGCGGGCTGCTTGTCGAGTGAAGCGCGGGTCATGCTCCCAGCCTAGGCCGCGCAAGCCCCTGCGCGCGGGGGCGGGGGTCACTCCGCGCGGGTGCGCGGAGCGTCCTCCTTGGCGACCGACCTGTCGAACCTCTCGCGCTGCGAGCGCACCCCCCGCACGACGACGGCGGACATGCGATCGCGCTGCGCGGACAGCAGCACGTAGCTGACGACGCCGCTGATCAGCAGCGCCAGCATCAGGAGCAGGAACCCGCGGGCCCCGAAGAGCGCGAGCACCCCCGCGGTGACCGCGAAGATCACGGCCCGGGCCAGGGTGTAGAGGATGACGGAACGCATGGCCTTTCGAGGTTATCCCCGGTCCTGACCGCCCTCGCCCCGGGGTCGGCCCAGCACGTCCAGCAGGAGGGCCGGGTCGACGTTCCCCCCGGAGAGGATCGAGACGTAGGCGCGGCCCTCGGGAAGCTCCGCGCGGCGGTAGAGGTAGGCGGCGGTGGCGACGGCGCCCGCCGGCTCGGCGATGAGGCGGGCCTCGCGGGCGAGGCGCCGCATCGCCTGCCGGATCTCGTCCTCGGTGACCGTGACGATCCCGTCGACGTGGGCGCGCATGTGCGCGTACGGCAGGTCGCCGACCCGCTGGACGCGCAGCGCGTCGGCGATGGTGCGGCCCGTCTCCTCCGCGGCCCACTCGACGGGGCGCCCCGCCGCCATCGAGTCGCGGGCGTCCGCGGCGAGCTCCGGCTCGACGCCGACGATCTTCGCCTCCGGGCGCAGCGCCTTGACCGCGGCGGACACGCCGGCGATCAGGCCGCCGCCGCTGACCGGGACGAGCACGACGTCCACGTCCGGGCGGTCCTGGACGATCTCCA
Source organism: Actinomadura sp. NPDC048032 (assembly GCF_040653175.1). Lineage (NCBI taxonomy): Bacteria > Bacillati > Actinomycetota > Actinomycetes > Streptosporangiales > Thermomonosporaceae > Actinomadura > Actinomadura sp. NPDC048032. Next base: position 45,973 of record NZ_JBEZJP010000001.1, on the reverse strand, counting down.
GCCCGGCGGTGCCCTGGCCGGCGATGATCCGCGCGTCGTCGTAGGGCGGGACCAGGGCGAAGCCGTGCGCGGCGGCGAGCTTGCCGGCGGTCTCGGCGCGGGCCTGGGCGGTCGGCTCGACGTGGACGACCTCGGCGCCGAGCGCGATGCACGCGTCGACCTTCACGGCGGGGGTGGTGTGCGGCATGACCAGGACCGCCCGGACGCCGAGCGCGCGGGCCGCGTAGGCGACGGCCTGGGCGTGGTTGCCGCTGGAGTGCGTGACGACGCCGCGCTCGCGCTCCTCGGGCGCGAGGGAGGAGATGGCCGAGTAGGCGCCGCGCAGCTTGAAGGCGCCGATCGGCTGCAGCGACTCGGCCTTCACCAGCAGCGCCGGCGCGCCGGCGGCGGACGGGGCGGGGTCGCGGGAGAACGGGACGAGCGGCGTCCGGACGGCGACGCCCGCGATGCGCTCGGCGGCCCGTTCGATCTCCGGCAGCGTTACGAGGTCGGACATGCCCGGAGACTACTTCTCCGTGCTGGTCGCGGGGGCCTCGACCGCGTGACAGGGCAGGTCAGCGGGGGTCAGGGTGATCACTGTGGCCCATGCCGGAATCACCGTCCGTCATCGCCGCTGTTCGGCGGACTACGGTCGGTGATCTTTTCCGAAAACAAGGGAGAAATCGGTCTTGACCCGCCACACTGTTAAACAGTCCACCCGCGCCGAGAGCGGGACAAAGGGGGAGAGAAAACGTGGAAAGCACGAGCGAGCGCCTGCTGACTCCAGGAGAGGTCGCCGCCCTCTTCCGGGTCGACCCGAAGACGGTCACCCGGTGGGCCGCCGCGGGCCGGATCAGCAGCATCCGCACTCCGGGAGGCCACCGGCGCTTCCGCGAGTCCGAGGTGCACGCGCTGCTGCGCGGCGAGGAGCCCGTCGCCGAGCATTCGGCCCACTGACCTGGGCCCCTCGCCCGGACCCCGGTCCTGAGCCGCCCGGACCGCCCGCCGAAGCAGTCCTTGGCCGAAGGCAGTCCTCGCCGGGCGGCCGGGGCGCTCCCCGCCCCGCCTCCGCTCACTTCTCCGGCACCGCCCTCCAGGGGCTTGGACTCGCGCCCGCTCTCCAATGCCCGCCTTTTCGCGCTCACCCCGCACCGCTCATTGTCGGCGCTCACTCCTCGGCGCTCACTCCTCGGCGCCGCCCGCCTTCCATTCCTCGAACCGGCGGAGCAGGTCCGCGTCCTCGTCACGCCAGCGGCGCCGCCGTTCCGCCAGTTCCTCCTCGGTGAGCGACTCGCCCAGCAACCGGTCGTAGTCGGGATCGTCCGGGCCGATCTCGACGTAGGCGTCGGCGATGATCCGTCCCTCGCTCGCCTCGGGCCCGGGCTCGCCGCCGTCGGCGAGAACGCTGTGGGGGACCCGGAGCGTGCCGTCGGGAAGCCGGATCACGTACATCGTCGATCACCTTCGCCGTCTGTCGTCGCGCGGCCTGTCATCTCGGTGTCCTAGATCCCGTACCTGCGGTTGAAGAAGAGCATGACCTCAAGGGCCGTGCGGATGTTGCCGGCGAGCATATCCACCAGGGCGGGGCGCTGCCGGGAGGAGATCGCGGCGAACGCGTCGGCGAAGAACTCGCGGCGGCCGAGCGCGTTCGGCTGCTTGTGGAACTCGCTCGCCAGGTACGGCAGGCACTCCTCGTACAGCTGCCGGAAGGCGGGGCTGTCGGAGGTCCACTCGCCGTCGTCGCCGTCGATGTCGTCGAGCGCGTGGCCCACCTCGTGCAGCATCACGTCGGGCGTCGGGGACGGCCGGTCCCCCACCACGATCTTGCGGTCGCCGTACGCGCCGGCGCAGATGTCCCAGGTGGCGCGGCCGGACGGCAGCGGGCGGTCGCGCAGGTGGCCCATGTCGTCGAGCTGCGGGACGCCGCCGGGGCCGACGTAGATGCCGTCGAGGCCGCTCGCCAGCTTCTCCTTGAGCGCCTCCGGCAGCGACGCCAGGCTCTCCACCGCCCCGATGACCGCGTCCGGCGGCGGCCCCTCCCGGACGTCCCACTGGCGGTGCAGGACGGCCTCCAGCACGCCGCAGTCGCGGCGGCCGTCGGCGGCGTGCGGCGTGCCCGGCGGGTGGGGCTCCACGCGCGGCCGGTCGTCCTCCAGCTCGAAGTCGCTCCAGGAGTAGTCGCCCGAACGCGGCCGGCCCTGCCCGCGCCGCCCGAGCCGGCCGGTCATCCCGCGCAGGCCGCCCGCCGTGTCGACGGGATCCGCCTCCGGACGATCGGGCCCGAGCGCGTAGTCGTCGTCGCGGCCCGCCTTGCGGAACCGGCCGAACCGGTCGCGCGGCTGGTTGCTGCGCGGCCGCACCTGCCCCGAGTCGGGCGGGGACGGCGCGTAGGGGACCTCGTCGCCGGCCGCGTCCGCGCGGAACCGTCCGCCGCGGAACGTCTCCCGGGGCTTGCGGTGGACGCCTTTGAAGCGCATCGGGCTCCTCTGTCAGCCGGACCCGCGGGGGTATCGGGCGGCGACCGCCGCCGGACCGGGTCCCTGAGGAAGGGTAAGCCGGAACCCGACTCTCCGTCATCCCGTGGAGTTGCGCGGTCGCGGCGCTCCGCCGGGCGTCAGGCGTAGGAGTGCAGGCCGGAGAACATGTAGTTCACGCCGAAGAAGTTGAACAGCAGCGCGGCGAACGCGACCAGCGACAGGATCGCGGCCTTGCGGCCCTTCCAGCCGGCGGTGGCGCGGGCGTGCAGGTAGGCCGCGTAGATGATCCAGGTGACGAAGGACCAGATCTCCTTGGGGTCCCAGCCCCAGTAGCGGCCCCACGCCTGGTCGGCCCAGATGGCGCCCATGATGATCGCGGCGGTCCAGATCGGGAACGCGAACATCGTGACCCGCATCGAGAGGCGGTCCAGGGCCTCCACCGACGGGATGCGCGACAGCACGCCGCCCGCCGCGGCCCCGCCGCGCGACTCGGCCCGCTCCTTCAGCAGGTACAGGATCGTCGCGGCGCCCGCGACGGTGAACGCGCCGGTCGCGATGATCGCGGCGGTCACGTGGATGGCGATCCAGTAGGAGTTCAGCGCCGGGCTGACCGGCCCCACCGAGTCGTACAGCCAGATGTTCGCGACGCCGAGGGCGACGACCGCGGCGGCCATGACGAACGCGCCGAGGAACCGCGCCTTGTAGCGGAACATCACGACCATGAACGCGGTGACGGCCGCGAACGAGATGGCGGTGAGGAACTCGTACATGTTCCCCCACGGCCAGCGGTTCGCGGCGAGCCCGCGGGTCACGAGGACGCCGAGCTGCGCGCCCCAGCCGAGCACGTTCAGCAGGACGGCGAGCCGGATCCAGTCGACCCGGGAACGCTCGGTTCCCTCGTCCGCCGAGGCGGCGGCCGTGTCCGGGGCGGCGCCCGTTCCCGAGGCGTCGTCCTCGGCACCGGCGGCGCCCACGAGCACCTTCGCCCCGCTCTTCGCCGGGACGGCCGCGACCGCGCGGCGGCGGCCGAAGCCCATGTCGGCGGCGTAGGCGACCAGCGCGATGATGTACATCACCACGGTGGTCAGCATGAGCTTGTCGCTCAGGTTCGCGAGGTCGGCGTTGCTCACCTCGTCACTCCTTCGGTTCGTTCGCCGCACCCGAGGGGCCGTCGGCGGCGGGGGTCTCGCCGGGCTCGGATGCGGGCCCGTCCTGCGGACCGCGCAGGGCGGCCACGATGTCGTCGAACTCCGAGGTCGGGTTCCCCAGCGTGAGACCGCCGACCTCCACCACCGTACGCCCGCCCTCTCCGGCGCTCGCACGGACCCACACCCTGCGCCTGCGGACCATGAACGAGGTCGCCACGCCGAGCACGGCGAGGATGGCGGCGATCAGCGCGGGGATGCGGCCGGGGTCGCGGTTGACCGACAGGCTCGTCCACTCCCTGAGCCCGTCGAAGGTGACCGTGCCGGCGTCGCCGGGCAGCTTGAAGGACTCCCCGGGCTCCAGCAGCTTCTGGCCGCCCTTGATCGGCTGGATCGTCCGGCCGATGCCCTCCAGCTTGTAGACCGACTGCGGGCTGCCGGAGTCCAGGCCGAGGTCGCCCTTGAAGGCGGTGATCGTGACGACGGGGCGCAGCGGCGCCGGGAACGCCGAGACGATCTGCCGGCCGTCCTCGCTCGCCACCGCGGTCGGCCACAGGATGGCGTAGAAGGCGAGCTGGTCGGGCTCGGCGTCGGGGACCTTGACGACGCCCTCGGACGTCAGGTTCCGCGGCTCCATCTCCAGGAACGGCACCGAGTCCTGGAAGGCGACGTTCCCCTTGGCGTCCCGGACGGTGAACACCGGCGCGTACCCGTGGCCGAGCAGGTACACCTTCGCGCCGCCGACCTTGAGCGGATGGTTGATCTGGAGGTCGTAGGGCTTGTTCGGGGCGTCCGGACTCGACCGGTAGCGGATCTTGGCGTTGAACGACGTGGCCTGGCCCCGCTTGGCGCCCTTGGCCTCGTACTCCGCCTTGAAGTCGTCCAGCGTGATCGTGAACGGGGCGAGCTCGCCGCCGCTGAACGCGCGTCCGGGCTGGAACTGGTCGTAGAGACCGAGCGAGTTGGCGAACGTCTTGCCCTCGGTCAGCAGGACGTTGCCGCGGTAGCCGAACAGGTTGCCGAGGCCGAGCGCGAACAGCAGCGCCAGCAGCGCGAGGTGGAAGAGCAGGTTGCCCGTCTCGCCCAGGTAGCCCTTCTCGGCGGCCGCGGCGCCGTCGGACACGTCCACGCGGAAGCGGCGGGAGCGCAGCGCCGTGCGGGCCTCGGCGAGGACGTCCTCCGGGGAGGCGTCGGTCTCGTACGTCGCCGACTGCGGCAGCCTCGCCAGGTTCCGGGGGGCCGCCGGCGGGCGCGCCCGCATCGACCGGTAGTGCTTGACGGCGCGCGGCACGACGCAGCCGGCGAGCGAGACGAACAGCAGGATGTAGATGGCCGCGAACCAGGGGGCCGCGAACACGTCGAACATGGAGAACCTGTCGAGCCACGGCCCGAGGCTCTCGTGCTTCTCCAGGTAGGCGGCGACCTTCTCGGGCGCCTGGCCCCGCTGCGGCAGGATCGAGCCCGGCACCGCGCCGAGCGCCACCAGGAACAGCAGGATCAGCGCGGTCCGCATGGTGGTGAGCTGCCGCCAGCCCCACCGCAGCCAGCCGAACGGGCCGATGCCGGAGGGGCGCGGCACCTCCTGCGGGGCCTGCCGCGCGGCGGGCGCGTCGGTGCCGGCGTCCCCGGCGGCCTGGTCCTCGGCGGGGCCGGCGCCGGCGTGGTCCGTGTTGGTGTCAGTCATCTCAAATCACCGGTTCGAAGCCGCTGATCCACGACCTCAGCTCGATGGTCAGGTCACCCCACAGGCCGCTCACGAGCAGCACCCCGATGAGGACGAGCATCCCCCCGCCGATCCGCATGACCAGGGGGTAGTGGCGCTTCACGGCGCCGAACGCGCCGAGCGCCCTACGGTAGGCGATCGCGGTGGCCACGAACGGCAGGCCGAGACCCGCGCAGTACGCCAGCGACAGCAGCGCCCCGCGCCCGGCGCTGGCCTCGGTGATCGCCAGGCCCTGCACCGCGCCGAGTGTCGGGCCGATGCACGGCGTCCAGCCCAGCCCGAACAGCACGCCGAGCAGCGGCGCCCCGGCGAGCCCGGCCGCCGGGAGGCGCCCCGACTTCACCGTCCGCTGGAGCCCGGGGACGAAGCCCATGAACGCCAGGCCGAACACGATCGTGATGACGCCGAGGACGCGGGTGATCGTGTCCTGGTACTCCAGCAGCCACCGTCCGAGCCCGCCGAAGACCGCGCCGTAGCTGACGAAGACGACGCTGAACCCGGCGACGAACAGCAGGACTCCGGCGAGGAGCCGCCCCCGCCGCTGCTCGGCGAGGTCGGCGCCGGTCATGCCCGTCACGTACGACAGGTAGCCCGGGACCAGCGGCAGGACGCACGGGGAGGCGAACGAGACGAGCCCGGCGAGGGCCGCCAGCGGCGCCGCCGCCACCAACGACCCGCTCACGACCGTCTCGTCCAGGGAGCTCACTTCTCCGCGAGGACCTTGCCGACCAGGGGGTCCAGCTTGGTGAACGTGGTCGCGCCGATGATGCGCGCGGCGACGCGGCCCTGCCGGTCCAGGACGAGGGTGCTCGGGATCGCGCTCGGCGGGACCTCGCGGAACGCGAGCGTGACGCGGCCGTCGGCGTCGAAGAGGCTCGGGTAGGTGACCTTGAACTTGCGCTCGAACGCCTGCGCGTTGGGCTTGGAGTCCTTGAAGTTGACGCCGAGGAACTCCACGCCCTGCGCCTTCTTCCCGTCGTAGACGTGCTGGAGGGACGGCGCCTCGCCCCGGCAGGGCGCGCACCACGACGCCCAGAAGTTGACGACGACGACCTTGCCCCTGAGGTCGGCCAGCCTGAAGGATCCGCCGTCGAGCCGTTCCCCGGTGACGCTCGCGAGGCTCTTGCGCTGCGCCGCCTGGTACTCGGTCACGTTGCCGTCGCCCGAGATGAAGCGGTTGTCGCCGCCGTCGGGGCCGCCGTCCGCGGCGCCGGTGCCGGCGCAGCCCGCGAGCAGGCCGCAGAGCGCGACGGCGGCGCCCGCGCGGAAGGGAGCGCGCGAGGGCGAGATGCGGCGGGGGTTCACGTGCCCCTCCTCGGTGGTACTACAGGGCGTTCAGTACAAGACGTGGAGTACTACAGGATGTAGTACGAACTTAGCGGTGCGGTCAGGCGCCCGCGACACTGGGGCCCTTCGCGATCCCGGCGGCGGGCTCGGAGTAGGCGACCTCCACGAGCCGGCTGCCCTCGAACGTCAGGCTGGTGAGGCTGGCGAGCGAGCACTCCCGGCGGGCCGGGTGGTGCCAGAGCCGGCGGCGCTCGGCCGACAGCCGCAGGATCCAGATCGGCAGCTGGTGGCTGACGCAGACGGCCTCGTGGCCGCGCGCCGCCTCCCGGGCCCGGATGACGGCGGCGCGCATCCGGGCGGCGAGCAGCTTGTACGGCTCGCCCCAGGACGGGCGGAACGGGTTGACGAGGTGGCGCCAGTGCTCGGGGCGGCGCAGCGAGCCGGTCCCCACCCCGAACGTGAGCCCCTCGAAGTGGTTGCCGGCCTCGATCAGGCGGTCGTCCACCGTGACGGGCAGGCCGAGCGCGTCGGCGAGCGGCGCGGCCGTCTCCAGCGCCCGCTGCATCGGCGAGGAGAACAGCGCGGTCACGTCCCTGTCGGCGAACCACCGGGAGGCGGCCTTCGCCATGAGGACGCCGTCCTCGCTGAGGCGGTAACCGGGCAGCCGCCCGTAGAGGACGCCCTCGGGGTTGTGCACCTCGCCGTGCCGCAGGAGGTGAACGATCGTCGTGTCAGTCATGGCGTCGTCAGATTACCCGCGCTGACGCCTCCTCCCCGCAACCGGCCGGCACGGCGGCGCGCAGGGCGGTCACGGCGGCGCGGATCGCGGGCCGGCGGGCCGCCTCCTCGCGCCAGACGGCGTAGACGCGGCGCGACAGGGGGGCCGAGAGCGGGACGATCGCGACGCCCGGCGGGACGTCGCAGCGGCCGAGGCGGGGCAGGATGACGTTGCCGAGCCCGGCGGCGACCAGGGACAGCTGGGTGGCGAACTCGTAGGCCTGGTGGTCGATCCGGGGTTCGCTGTCCACGGCGCGCAGCGTGCGCAGGAGCCAGTCGCAGCAGATGCTGTCGGGCGAGGAGCTGATCCACGGGTCCCCGGCGAGCTCCTTGAGGTCGATCGTGTCGCGCCCGGCCAGCTCGTGGCCCGCGGGCAGCGCCACGTCCGCGACGTCGTCGCAGATGACGCCCTTGCACAGGCCCTCGGGGATCGGGAGCGGCTCGTTGTTCCAGTCCTGGACGACGGCCATGTCGAAGTCGCCGCGCAGGACGAGCGGCATGCTGCGCATGGGGTCCTCCTCGCGGAGCAGGACGCGCAGATCGGGGTGGTCGGCGCGCAGGGCGCGCAGCGCGACGGGCATCAGCCCGCGGATCGCGGTCGGGAACGAGGCGACGGTGAGCTGGCCGACGACGGAGCCGCGGTGCGCCTCCAGGTCGGCCTGCGCCTGCTCGACGAGCGACAGGATCCGTTCGGCGTGCGCGACGAGCAGCTCGGCGGCGTCGGTGAGGCGGACGCCGCGGCCGTTGCGCTCCAGCAGCTTCTGCCCGGTCTCGCGCTCCAGCTTCGCGAGCTGCTGGGACACGGCGGACGTGGTGACGTGCAGGACGTCCGCGGCGGCGCTGACCGACCCGTACGTCGCGACCGAGTGCAGGGCGCGCAGCCGTTCCAGATCAAGCATGAAGCAATACTAAAACGAGGTGTCAAGAAGTTCTCGCTTGTCCTAAATCAAGTGTTTCCTCACGATCGAGGGATGAGATCGCGCCACGTCCTGCTGGCCACGCTGATCGCCGCGCTGTGGGGCTTCAACTTCGTGCCCATCAAGGTGGCCCTGGACGACTTCCCGCCCCTGCTGATGGCCGCCCTGCGGTTCACGGCCGCGGCGGTGCCCGCGGTCTTCCTCGTCCGCCGCCCGCCGGTCGCCGCGCGCTGGTTCGTCCTGGTCGGCGTCCCGCTCGGCGTGGGGCAGTTCGGCCTTCTGTTCATCGGCATGAGCATGGGCATGCCCGCCGGCCTGGCGTCGGTCGTGCTCCAGGTCCAGGCCGTCTTCACCGCCCTGTTCGCGGGCCTGCTGCTGGGCGAGCGCGTCGGGGGCCGCCAGGTCGCGGGGATGGTCGTGGCGTTCGCCGGGATCACCGTGCTCGGCGTCGCGCAGGGCGAGGGCGGGAGCCCGCTGGGGGCGTTCCTCGTCTGCCTCGGCGGCGCGGCCGGCTGGGGGCTGGCGAACGTCGCCATGCGGCGGATGAACCAGTCCACCGAGGAGCCAGTCGACCCGTTCGCGTTCATGGTGTGGATGTCGCTGGTGCCGCCGCTCCCCCTGCTCGCCCTGTCGCTGGTCTTCGAGGGGCCCGGGGCCGTGCCGGAGGCGGCGCGCGACCTCTCGGTCGCCGGGGTGGGCTCGCTGGCGTTCATCGCCTACGTCGCGACGCTGTTCTGCTTCGGCGGATGGGCCTGGCTGATCCGCCGGTACGAGGCCGGCACGGTCGCCATGTACTCGCTGCTCGTCCCGCCGTTCGGGCTCGTCTCGGCGGCCCTGCTGCTGGGCGAGCACGTGGACGCGGTCCGGCTCGCCGGCGCCGCTCTGATCATCGCGGGGGTCGCCGCCGGCAGCGTCCGGCCGCGGTCCCGCGCCCGCAGCCTGCCGGCGCCGCCCGCACCGCCCGCGCCGTCCGCACCGCCCGCGCCCAACGCGCCGGCCGCCTGAACGAGGTGAGATCCATGCACGGAATCCACGCGCCGCTCGTCACGCCGTTCACCGGCTCCGGCGAGGTGGACGCCAAGTCCCTCGAACGCCTCGCCCGCCACTGCCTGGAGAACGGCGCGGACGGCCTCGTCGCGCTCGGCACCACAGGCGAGGCCGCGCTGCTGACCGCCGCCGAGCAGCGGACGGTGCTGGAGGTGTGCCGGGGCGTCTCGATCGAGCACGGGACGCCCCTGACGGTGGGCGCCGGGACGATGGGCACCGAGGACTCGATCCGCCAGGCCCGCGAGCGCGCCCCGCTCGCCGACGCGCTGCTCGTCGTCGTCCCGTACTACCTGCGGCCGTCGGAGGAGGGCGTCATCGACCACTTCGCCGCCGTCGGCGCGGCCGTGGACGTCCCGCTGATCCCGTACAACGTGCCGTACCGGACGGCGAGGCCCCTGTCGGCCGACGCCCTCCTGGAGATCCTCGCGCTCGACTGCGTCGCCGGCATGAAGCACTGCGCGGGCGCGATCGACCAGGACACCCTCGCCGTGCTGGCGGCCAATCCCGGCAAGGCGATCCTGTCCGGAGACGACGCCTTCATCTACCCCATGCTCCAGCTCGGCGCGGCGGGCGGCGTCGCCGCGTGCGCGTGCCTCGCCCCGTCCGCCTACGCCGCGATGGCGCGGGCGGTACGGGAGGGGAACGGGGCGCGGGGGCTGACCTTCCACAACGCCCTGCTGCCGATGGCGGAGGCGCTGTTCGGCGAGCCGTCCCCGGCCGTCCTGAAGGCGTGCCTGGCCGACGAGGGCCTGATCGACGACCCGGCGGTGCGCGCACCCCTGCACGCACCGCGCCCCGAATCGGTCGTCAACGCCCTGAAGGCTTTCCGCCGCCTGCCGTTCTAGGACCCCGTCCTCAGGACGCCGCCGCGCGGGCGGCGGCGCGGGCGGCGTGCGGGAGGGCCTCCAGGACGCGTCCCAGAGCCTCGTCGTCGTGCGCGGCCGACAGGAACCACACCTCGTACGCCGAAGGCGGCAGGTACACCCCGCGCTCCAGGGCGGCGTGGAAGAAGGCCGCGTACGCCTTGGGGTCCTGCCGCTGCGCGGCGGCGAAGTCGCCCACCGCGCCCTCGGTGAAGAAGATCGAGAAGAGGTTGCCCGCGTTCTGCAGCGAGTGCGGGACGCCCTCGCGCTCCAGCGCCTCGGACGCGGCCTTCGAGACGATCTCCGCCGAGCGGTCGATCGCGGCGTACACCTCGTCGGTGGCGCCGCGCAGCGTGGCGAGCCCGGCGGCCGTGGCGAGCGGGTTCCCCGACAGGGTCCCGGCCTGGTAGACGGGCCCGGCGGGGGCGAGATGGTCCATGACGTCGGCGCGGCCGCCGAACGCCGCGGCGGGCAGCCCGCCGCCCATCACCTTGCCGAACGTCACCAGGTCGCCGGCCACACCCTCGATCCCGAACCAGCCGGACCGCGACGCCCGGAACCCGGTGAGCACCTCGTCGATCACCAGGAGCGCGCCGTGGCGCTCGCACAGCCGCTTGAGCAGCGCGTTGAACCCGGCCAGCGGCGGGACGACGCCCATGTTGCACGGCACCGCCTCGGTGATCACGCAGGCGATGTCGGTGCCGTGGTCGTGGAAGGCCGTCTCCACGGCGGTCACGTCGTTGTAGGGGAGGATCAGCGTGTCGGCCGTGGTCGCGCCGGTCACGCCCGGCGTGTCGGGGAGCCCGAAGGTGGCGACGCCGGACCCCGCCGCGGCGAGCAGCGAGTCCACGTGCCCGTGGTAGCAGCCCGCGAACTTCACGATCTTGGTGCGGCCGGTGAACCCGCGGGCCAGCCGGATCGCCGACATCGTCGCCTCGGTCCCGGAGTTGACCAGCCGGACCTTCGCCGCCGGCGTGCGGGACACGATCTCCTCGGCGAGTTCCACCTCGCCCTCGGTGGGCGCGCCGTAGGACGTTCCGCGCCCGGCCGCGTCCCGAACGGCCTCGATGACGGCCGGATGCGCGTGCCCGAGGATCATCGGTCCCCACGAACACACCAGATCGACATAGGTATTGCCGTCAGCGTCGGTAAGGTACGGACCACGCCCGGACGCCATGAAACGGGGCGTTCCGCCAACGGCACCGAAGGCCCGCACCGGGGAGTTGACGCCACCTGGGACAACGGCGGCGGAACGGTCGAACAACTGCCGGGAGCGATCGAAGTCAGTCACGGTTGCAGTCTCTCAGTTGCAGTTCGGCGACTTGCCTTGACCCGGTGGCGTACGGGCCGATATTCCACCAAGTACGACATCGGAGGGATGGCTTTCACCGTGGTCAACGGCTGGACGGTCCCGGGTTTCACCCACGAACGCGAACTGGGCGGCGGAGCCTCGGGCCGGGTGGTGCTGGCGGTCGACGACATGACCGGCACGCGAGTCGCGATCAGATACCTCGACCCGGCGCTCGGCGCCGACGAGGCGTTTCTCGCGCGCTACCGCGTGGCGGCCCGGGGCCTGTCCCAGCTCGAAGACCCCAACGTGGTCGACCTCTACGACTTCGTGGAGACCGCCGACGGCGCCGCGATCGTGACGCAGCACGTCGAGGGCGTGAGCCTGCGGCGGATGCTCGCCGCGCAGGGTCCGTGCGGCCCCCTCGCCGCCCTGTCGATGCTGGGCGGCACGCTCCTCGGCCTCGCGGTCGCGCACGACCATGATCTCGTTCACGGCTCGATGCGCCCGGCGAACATCATGGTCGACACCGAGGGCAACGCCCGCCTCACCGACTTCGCGACGGCGGCCGCGGGCACCGAGGCGCAGCACGGCCCGCAGTACGCGGCGCCCGAACTGTGGGACGGCGCGCCCGCGACCGTCGCCACCGACCTGTACGCCGCCACCGCGATCTTCTACGAGTGCCTCACCGGGCGGCCCCCGTACGCGGGCCGCAACATGGCGCGGCAGCACCGCGAGGCGCCGATCCCCGCCGAGGAGGTCCCCGGGCCGCTGCGCGACCTGATCCACCAGGGCCTGGCCAAGGAGCCGGAGAAGCGGCCGAAGTCCGCCGCCGACTTCCTCGGCGCGCTGGAGGACGCCGCCGTCTCCGCCTACGGGCCGTCCTGGGAGGCGCAGGGCCGCGGCCGCCTCACCGAGCTCGCCGCGCGGGCCGCGCAGCAGCCCGAGCCGCCCAAGCCGAAGCCGTCCCGCGGCAGCGGCCGCACCCCGGTCACCGCCGGCCCGAAGAGCGGGGGCCGGTCCCGGACGCGCTGGGTGGTCGCCGCCGTCGCCGTCGTGCTCGTCGCCGCGGGGGCGGGCGCCGCGGTCCTGCTCAAGGGCGGCACCTCGCTCGGCGGCGAAAAGCAGCCGCCCCAGCCGACGCCCGCGCAGAGCAGCAGCCCGCAGCCGACGCTGCCGGTCGGCGGCGTCGACCCCGGGCCGCTCATCGCCCGCATCGACCAGGCCGTCGCCCAGACGCCCGGCGCCGCGTTCAGCTACCGCCAGACCGGCTGCTGCGGCTTCCCGGTCACCGGCCAGGGCACGATCGGGCTGGTCCAGGGCGGCGCCCCGTCCTACACCCTGACGCTGGCGGGGACGGGCTCGGCCCGCAAGCCGGTCAGGGCCGTCATCGTCCAGGACCGGCTGTACGTCCGCGCCGGGAAGAAGTGGCGGCAGTCGCCGCTCGGAGGCCACGGCTACCCGGCCGCCGGCGACCGGGTGCGCCAGGGCGGGTCCGTCGCGAACCTGACCGCGCTGCTGCGGGCGGCGACGAAGCTCAGCAAGTCTGGAGCGGTCTACGAGGGCGAGGCGCCCGCCGCGAAGCTGGCGCAGGCGCCCGGCGTCGGCCCCCTGTACGCGCAGATGTCGCAGGCGACCGGCGCGCAGCAGATCGCGTTCGCCGTCAGGCTCGACGCCGGCTTCCGCCCCGTGAAGTTCTGGGTGCGCGCCGGACCCGAGGACGGCCGCAACCAGATGCAGCGCGGCTCCTACAGCGGCTGGGGCCGCAAGGCCCCCATCAAGGCGCCCCGCTGACGACCGCCGCGCGCGGCCGCCTCGCCCGGCGAGGCGGCCGCATGAGCGGCTAGGCGTCCTCGCAGGCGTCCGAGAGGACCTCCAGGAGGCGCAGCGGGTCGGGCAGCGGGCCGCGGGACGGCGGGCGCAGCCACGCCGCCTCGCGCCCGTACGGCAGGACGGACGGCGGCGCGACGACGTAGCTGTCGCGGCAGTGCCAGCGCATCCCCGGCGTCTCGGCGACGTCCTCCGGGGAGCAGTCCAGCTGGCAGGACCACCACTCGTCCTCGTCGACGGGCGCGCCGCGCGTGGCGACGAAGAACAGGTGCCGGTCGCCCCCGAAAGACGCGACCGGACCGACGGGGAGGTCGTCCCGTGCGATCCGGTCGAGGGCGATGGTCCCGGCCGCGGCCGGTACGTCGAACACGTCGAACACCCGGCCCGTCGGCAGGATGATGTTGGCCTGCGGCCGCTCCGCCCACCAGCGTTTGATCACGGCCCCGTCGACGCTCGCCTGGTGCGCCCAGGCGGCCGACACCGGATGCGCGCCCGGGTCGGGACAGCCGAGGCGGTCGCACGAACACGCCCGGTCACCGCCCACCGGGGGGTGGGCGCCGGGATAGCAGGGCCACCCCAGTTCGGCGTACTCCCGCGCCGCCGCGGCCATCCGGTCGCGTGCCGCCCGCTGCCGTCTGCTCCCCGAGACCGCCAGCATCTCCGCCCCCCAATACCCAAGGTCGCACGTGGGTTCTTGGTTAACGATGATGCCCGCCGGAGCGAACCCCGGACACGGCAACCCCGAGAAAACGATCCTAAGTGACTAGAGGGCCAGCCGGCGGGCCACCTCGGTGGCCCAGTAGGTGAGGACGATGTCGGCGCCGGCGCGGCGGATCGACGTCAGCGACTCCATGATCGTCCGCTCCCGGTCGATCCAGCCCTTCTCGGCCGCGGCCTCGATCATCGCGTACTCGCCGCTCACCTGGTAGGCGACCACGGGGACGTCGACGGCGTCGCGGACGCGGCGGACGATGTCGAGGTAGGGCCCCGCGGGCTTGACCATGACCATGTCGGCGCCCTCGTCGAGGTCGAGGAAGACCTCGCGGAGCGACTCGTCGGCGTTGGCCGGGTCCTGCTGGTGCGTGGACCGGTCGCCGAACTGCGGGGCGCACTCGGCGGCGTCGCGGAACGGGCCGTAGTAGGCGGAGGCGTACTTCACCGAGTACCCCATGATGGCGATGTCGGTGTGGCCGGCGCCGTCCAGGGCCTCGCGGATCGCGCCGACCTGGCCGTCCATCATCCCGGACGGGCCGACGACCGCCGCGCCCGCCTCGGCCTGGGCCAGGGCGATGGAGGCGTACCGCTCCAGCGTGGCGTCGTTGTCGATCTCGCCGGACTCGGTGAGGATGCCGCAGTGCCCGTGGTCGGTGTACTCGTCCAGGCACAGGTCGGTCATGACCACGGTCGCGTCGCCGAGGTCGGACCTCAGGTCGCGCAGCGCCCGCTGGACGATGCCGTCCGGGTCGTCGGCGGCGGACCCCGTGCCGTCCTTCACGGCCGGGACGCCGAACAGGATGAGGCCGCCGACGCCGGCCTCGGCCGCCTCGTGGGCGGCCTTGCGCAGGCTGTCCCGGGTGTGCTGGAACACGCCCGGCATGGACGCGACCGGCTGCGCCTCGGAGATGCCCTCCTTGACGAACACGGGCAGCACCAGATCGGCCGGGCCGAGCCGGGTCTCGGCGACGAGCCGGCGCATCGCGGGCGTGCGCCGCAGCCGCCGCGGGCGTGCGACGGGGAACTGTGCAGACATGATCCCTCTTGTGTCTCCGCTTCGGGGTCTACTTACGACGCCGGGCGCCCCGGCGCATCTGGCTGGGCTTGCGGAGCGGGTCGCCCGCCTCGATCTGGGCCGCCCTCCGCCCGGCACCGTACTCCGCGAGAGCCTCCGCGAGAGCCGACACCGACGGAGTCTCGGCCATGACGTCGACGCGCAGCCCGTACTCCTCCGCCGTCTTGGCCGTCTGGGGCCCGATCACGGCGATCACGGTCACGTTGTGGGGCTTGCCCGCGATCCCGATCAGGTTCTTCACCGTGGAGGACGAGGTGAACAGCACGGCGTCGAACCCGCCGCCCTTGATCGCCTCACGGATCGGCGCGGGCGGCGGCGCGGCGCGGACCGTCCGGTAGGCGGTCACGTCCTCGCACTCCCAGCCGAGCTCGGTGAGCCGGGCGATGAGCACGTCGGTGGCGATGTCGGCGCGCGGCAGCAGGACCCGGTTGATGGGGTCGAGGTCCTCGTCGTAGGGCGGCCACTCCCGGGCCAGGCCCTCGCCGGACTGCTCCCCGGAGGGGACCAGGTCCGGGTGGACGCCGAACTCCACCAGCGCGGCGGCGGTCTGCTCGCCGACGGCGGCGACCTTCAGCCCGGCGAACGCGCGGGCGTCCAGGCCGTAGTCGGTGAACTTCTCCCGGATGGCCTTGACCGCGTTCGTGGAGGTGAACACCACCCACTCGTACCGGCCGGTGACCAGGCCCTTCACCGCCCGCTCCATCTGCTGGGGCGTGCGCGGCGGCTCGACGGAGATCGTCGGGACCTCGTCCGGGACGGCCCCGTACCCGCGGAGCTGGTCCGACAGGGAGGCGGCCTGCTCCTTGGTGCGCGGCACGAGGACCCGCCAGCCGAACAGCGGCTTCGTCTCGAACCAGGACAGCTTGTCGCGCCAGTTCACCACGTCCCCGACGATGATCAGGGCGGGCGCCTCCATGCCCTTGGTGTCGGACGCCAGCCTGCCCAGCGTGGAGACGACGGTCTCCTGCTCGGTGGTGGTGCCGAGGCTCGTCATCGCGGCCGGGGTGGAGTCGGGCCGTCCCGCCGCGACCAGGCCCTTGGACAGCTCGGCGACCGCGCCCTCGGCGCCGAGGACGACCAGGGTGGTGTCCGGGGCGGCGAACCGCTCCCAGTCGACGCCGCCCTCGGAGGCGTCGACGACGCGGATCTCGCGGTTCGCGGCGTCGGTCAGCGGGATGCCCGCGTACCCGGGCACGGCGGTCACGGAGGACACGCCGGGCACCACCTCGAACGGCACGCCCGCCTTGGCCAGCGCGCCGCCCTCGGCGGCGTAGTTGCAGGCCACTCCGGGGTCGCCGCGGAACAGCCGGACGACCCGGCGCCCCGCCTTGGCGGCCCGCGCGGCGAGCTTCACGGGGTCGCCGTCCGCCGTGTCGAGGATCTCGGCGTCCGGGCGGCAGTGGGTCAGGATCTCGGCCGGGCAGTGCGCGCGGCTCACGACGACGGTGTCGGCGCGCTCCAGCTCGGCGGCGGCGCGCAGGGTCAGCAGGCCGGGGTCGCCCGGCCCCATCCCGACGATCGCGACCGTCCCCGGGCCGGCCGTCCGGCGCGGCGCGGCCGGAGCCGCGCCCCTGGAGGGGCTGCCGGTCTTCGCGGCCCTCACGGGCCGGACGGTGCTGTCGGCGCTGTCGGCGGTCGCCTGGTCGGCGGCGGTGGTCTCGTCGGCGGCGGTCGGGTCGGTCTTGCTCTCGTCGGCGCTGCTCTTCGCCGTGGCGCTCTTCGCGGCGGGGCTCACTCGCGTTCCCCCATCAACTGGTCGGCCCCCTGCGCGAGCAGCCGGTCCGCGAGATCGCGTCCGAGCTGCTCCGCGGCGTCCGGGTGGCCGCTTGCGGACAGCCGCACCTGCCTGCTGCCGTCGTACGCCGCGACGGTCGCCGTCAGATGCAGCCTTTCATCTACTTCGGCAGCGTATGTTCCCACGGGCGCGGAGCAGCCCGCCTCCAGCACGGCCAGCACCGTCCGCTCGGCCGTGACGGCGCGCCGGGTCGCGGGGTCGTCGATCGTCCCGAGCAGGGCGCGCAGGTCGTCGCGGTCGGCGCGGCACTCCAGCGCCAGCGACCCCTGCCCCGGGGCGGGCAGCATCTGGTCGGGGTCGAAGACCTCGCTCACGGCGTCCAGCCGGCCGATCCTCTTCAGGCCCGCGTGCGCGAGCACCACGGCGTCCAGCTCGCCGTCGGCGACCTTGCGCAGCCGGGTGTCGGCGTTGCCGCGGATGGGGACGATCTCCAGGTCCGGCCGGAGCGCCCGCAGCTGCGCGACGCGGCGCGGCGAGCCCGTGCCGATCCGCGCGCCGCGCGGCAGGTCGGCGAGCTTCGCGGGGCCGCACAGCGCGTCGCGGGCGTCGTCGCGGGCCGGGGTGGCCGCGAGGGCGATCCCGGGCGTCTCCGACGTCGGCAGGTCCTTCAGCGAGTGCACCGCGAAGTCCACCTCGCCCGACAGCACCTTGTCGCGAAGCGCGTTGACGAACACGCCCGTCCCGCCGATCTGGGCGAGCAGGGCTTTGGAGACATCACCCTGCGTCGTTACCCCGACAAGCTCCACAGCATGCCCCGTGAGCCGCGACAACGCGTCGGCGACGCCCTGGGACTGGGTCGTCGCCATCAGGCTCTTGCGGGTGCCCAGCCGGAGCGGGCTCCTGCTCCCGGTACTCACGCTTCGTCTCCTTCGTGCGCCGGGACGGCGTCGCGGGCGCTGACCGCCCGCACGCTCGCGGCCTGCGCGTTCACCGTCTCGACGTTCACACCGTCCGCGGGCGGCCCGGCCATCGCCTCGGCCACGGTGTCGGGCATCGCCTCGGGCAGGGCGTCCTGCCCCGGCGCGGACGCGGGGCTGACGCAGTCGGCCTCCGCGCAGTCCGGGTTCGGGTCCCAGGCCGTCGCGCCCTCGCGGACGTCGCCCTCTCCCATGTCGGCGCGGGCCACCGCCTCGGGGGCCTTCGGGTCCAGGTCGAACAGCTCGCGCAGCGCGTCGGCGTAGGAGTCGCCGCCCGGCGCCGCCGCCAGCTCCTTGACCTTGACGGTCGGCGCGTGCAGCAGCTTGTCCACGACGCGCCGCACGGTCTGCTCGATCTCCTTGCGGGCCCGGACGTCCATCTCTGGCACCCGCCCGCTCAGCCGGTTCAGCTCGGCCTCCACCACCCCGGCCGCCTTGCTGCGGAGGGCGACGACGGTGGGCGCGACGGCGGCGGCGCGGGCGGCGCTGAGGAACGCCTCGACCTCCGTGCACACGATCCGCCGCACGGCCTCGACCGCCTCCGGGCCCACGGCCTGCGCGGCCTCCTGCGCGGTCCGCAGGTCGTCGAGCCCGGCCAGCTCGACGTCCGGCAGGTTCCGGACGGCGCGCTCCACGTCGTGCGGGAGCGCCAGGTCGAGGAGGAAGCGGCGCCGTCCGTCCGTCCCGACCCCCTGGGCCGCGAGCTGCTCGGCGGTGATCACCAGGCCGGCGGCGCCGGTGCACGACACCACGAGGTCGGCCTCGCCGAGGGCCGCGTCCAGTTCCGCCAGCCCGATCCCGCGGGCCGGGACGTCCAGTGACCCGGCGAGGCGCTCCGCGCGCGCCGGGGTCCGGTTGGCGATGGTGATCTCCCGCGCCCCGGCGCGGCTCAGCGTCGCGGCGGCCAGCGAGCTCATCGAACCGGCGCCGACCACCAGCGCGCGGACGTCGCGGAGGGGGCCGAGGTGCCGGGCGGCGACGTCCAGGCCCACGCTGACCAGCGACGCGCCGGCCTTGTCGATCCCCGTCTCGTGGTGGGCGCGCTTGCCGACCCGCAGCGCCTGCTGCAGGACGTCGTGCAGGTCGCGGCCGAGCGTGCCCTCGTCCTGGGCCAGCCGGAACGCCTGCCGGATCTGCCCGAGGATCTGCCCCTCGCCGACGACCATCGACTCCAGCCCGCACGCCACCGCGAACGCGTGCTGGACGGCACGCTCCTCGTAGTGGACGTACAGGTGCCGCGACAGGTCGTCCATCGGGACGCCGGAGTGCAGGGCCAGCAGCTCCGAGATCGCCGAGACGCCGCCGTGGAACTTGCCGACGACCGCGTAGATCTCGACCCGGTTGCAGGTCGAGACGATCGCGGTCTCGGCGACGTTCGGGGAGGCGTGCACGGCGTGCAACAACTTGACGAGATCGTCACCGGCGACCGCGGCCCGCTCCAGCACCGCCACGGGCGCGCTTCGGTGGCTGAGGCCTACGACCAGAATGCTCATTCGCCGTCTCCAGCATCTTCCGAGTCTCCGCCCACCCGCGCCGTGCGAGCTCCTGCTGAGAAGGGGCCGTCCACGGCCCCTCGGTCCGCTCCACTTCCGGCCGTCGGTCGAACGGGGGCGATCCTCCACGCCCCCGGGTTTGCCCCCCTCATGCTTCCACCGTTTCCACGTAGTGCGCAGCACCGGCCGGCGTCTCGCCGGCCGCCAGCGGGGCGAAGCCGTCGGGGCCGCCCGCCTTGCGCTGCTCGTGGAACGCGAGGATCTGCAGCTCGATGGACAGATCGACCTTGCGCACGTCCACCCCGTCGGGCACCGACAGCACCACCGGGGCGAAGTTCAGAACGCTCGTCACGCCGGCGGCGACCACGCGGTCGCACACCCCCTGCGCCGCGCCGGCCGGGGTCGCGATCACGGCGATGGACACCCCGTGCCCGGCGATCATGTCCTCCAGCCGGTCGGTGTGCTCCACCGTCATGCCGGAGATCTCCTGCCCGACGATGGACTCGTCGGCGTCGAGCAGGCCCGCCACGCGGAAGCCGCGGGACGCGAAACCGCCGTAGCCGGCCAGGGCCCGGCCGAGGTTGCCGACGCCGATGATGGCGACGACCCAGTCCTGGGTGAGGCCGAGCTCGCGGGAGATCTGGTAGACGAGGTACTCCACCTCGTAGCCGACGCCGCGGGTCCCGTAGGAGCCGAGGTGGGACAGGTCCTTGCGGAGCTTGGCCGAGTTGACGCCGGCCGCGGCGGCGAGCTCCTCGGAGGAGACGGTCGCGACGCCGCGCTCCTGGAGCCCGGTGAGGGCGCGCAGGTAGACCGGGAGCCGCGCCACGGTGGCTTCGGGGATTCCGCGGCCCGCGCGGTCGCGGTGCCGGTTCTGTCGAGGTGTCACGGCCTGCTCTTCGGCTCGACGGTGTGTCCCCCAGGTTAAGCCCTTGTGAATACGCGCACAAAGTGGGCCCCCGGTTCGGCGGACCGCGAGCGTTCGGGGCGACGTCCCAGAAACGACGTCAATCAGGGACTTTTCAGCATACGGGCGAAGTGCCAGGAAGCGGCCGGGTGTGACCGACCAGACATGCCCGGGCAGGCGCCCGGACGGCGGCACGGGAACGGTCCGGCGCGGGCGGCTAGCGAAGGCCCGCGATCGCCGCGCGCAGGCGGGCCTCGTCGACGCGCCAGAAGTCGTGCTGGACGCCGTTGATCAGCGTGACGGGGATCTGCTCCCAGTACTGCTCGGTGTCCTGCTCGGAGAGCGTGATGTCGCGCTCCTCCCACGGCACGTCCAGGTCGCGGGCGACCCGCTCGATCACCGCGCGGGCGTCCTCGCAGAGGTGGCAGCCGGGCTTGCCGAGCAGCGTGATCATGATGTCGCGCGCCACGTCACCTCCCGGGGAACTCCGGCGCCGGGAGCGGCACCTTGGCGGGGCCGAGCTTCAGCTCGATCACGTTCGTGGCGATCACGTGGGTGCGCGACTCGCCCAGGAAGCGCTGCAGGTGCGGCTGGCGGCGGTGCGCGGCGAACGCGGCCTGGTCCCGGAACAGCTGGTAGAAGATCCGCTGCGTGGGGCCGCCGACCACCTCGTGGCAGGCGAAGACCAGCGTCTCGGGCTCGGCCGCCAGCGCGGCCTTCACCAGGTCGGCGGCGAGCCGGTCGAAGGCCTCCTCGCGGCCGTCCAGCAGCGTGTAGACGGTGATCTGGCCGCACGCGTTCGCCAGGTCGCCGCCGAGGGCGCCGGGCTTGGCGAGACCGGCGAGCGGGGACCGGTCGAGCGGGCCGCCGAGCGGGCCGTCGATCGACGTGGCGCCCGCCGGGTCGCCGCCCGCCGGGAAGGCGGGCGGCGCTGGGATGCTGGTGTTCTCGGGGTAGCGCAGCTCCTCCGAAGCCGGCTCCGGGAAGCGCAGCTCGCCGCGCCGGGATTCGGGGGACGGGGTCGGCGCCGGGACGGGCTCGGCCTTGGCGCCCTGCGCGTAGCCCTGCTCCTCGTAGCCCGTCGCGGGCTCGTCCCCGTACTCGTCGTAGCCCTCGGCGTCCTCGTCGTAGACGGGGATCGTGCGCATCGAGCCGTACCAGACGAGGCCGGCGGCCGCGCCGAGCGCGATCACCGCGAGCGGGGCGGGCAGGAAGCCGCGGGTGCCGCTGACCACCAGCACGCCCGCGAGCGCGACCAGCGCCACCGGGATGAGCAGCTCGGCGGCCTCCTGGTCGCGCTTGCTGGCCAGCCAGGCGGTCACGCCGGTGCACCCCGCGAGCGCCAGCACGGCGACGACGTGCGCGCCGTCGACCAGCAGCAGCGGAAGCGCGTCGTAGGTGGCGCTCGGCTTCGGCAGGCTCTTGCCGAGCGTGCCCTTCAGCGGGTCCAGGATCAGGATCACGATCGCGACGACCGTGTAGGAGATCGTGAAGAGCCAGGCGCCGAACCGGACCTGCACGTACCGCGCGATCAGCTCGATCATGCCGAGCGCGAGCCACACCGGCCCGACCAGCGCGGCGCCGAGTTCCATGACGCGGAAGAAGGCGCCGTTGAACCCCATCATGAAGCCGAGGCTCATGGACAGCAGCGCGAGCGTGAGCCCGACCTGCGTGAACGACCAGGCGATCAGGTAGAGCAGCCGGTCCTTGTAGGCGCGCTGAACCAGCAACCCGGTGGCCGCCAGGGCACCAAGGGTCGCCAGCAACGCGAGAAGAGCATCGACCATCGCGCACCCATGGTGCCCGATCCGGGGGGTTGACGGGTAACCGCGGCCAAGGAACGCACCATTGCCTCGCGTACCTTTCGGTCTCTAGAGTGGCACTTCACGCCGGAGGTCGCGTAAGCCCCGAGGAGAACTGCATGAGCAGCTTGACCCTCGATGCCGGGGTCATCCCACTTCCTCGCCATTCTCGAAGCCCTCTCGCGCGTCCGGCCGACCGGGCCGGGGACCGCACCGCCGACCGCACCGCCGACCAGGCCTCCGAGCGGGCCGAGATGCTCAAGGCGCTGGTCCTGCGGGCGCGGGACGGCGACGCCGAGGCGTTCGGCTCCCTCTACGACCACTACGTCGAGCTCGTCTACCGGTACGTCTACTACCGGGTCGGCACGCACCAGCTCACCGAGGACCTCACCAGCGAGACGTTCCTGCGCGCCCTCCGCCGCATGTGCGACTTCCACTGGCAGGGCAAGGACTTCGGGGCCTGGCTGGTGACGATCGCCCGCAACCTGGTCGCCGACCACTTCAAGTCCGGCCGCTACCGGCTGGAGGTCTGCACCGCCGAGCTGGTCGAGCCGGACCGCCCGCAGGAGGGCCCGGAACGGGCCGTCCTGGACGCGATGACCAACCGGACCCTGCTGCGGGCCGTCCAGCGGCTGAACTCCGAGCAGCAGGAGTGCGTGGTGCTGCGCTTCCTGCACGGCCTGTCGGTCGCCGAGACCGCGTTGATCATGGGCAAGAAGCCGGGCGCGATCAAGGCGCTGCAGTACCGCGCGGTCCGCTCGCTGGCTCGCATGCTCCCGGACGACCTGCGCGGATGACCGTGTCGCCCCGCCCCCCTGCGGGACCGCGCGGCCCTCAGATAGTTTATTAATGAACTTTCGGGCCGTAACCCGGCCCACCTACCGATCGTTCAAGCGGGCAGGAGCGCGCTCGCGCCACGAGTCCGCAAGGGAGCGGCCAGTGAGAACCCGGTGTTGACGAGGCGAGAGAAGATCACGGAGCAGGGGAACGCGCTGGCCCGGCTGCGGGAGAGCACCGCGGGACCGGACCCGCTTTTCCGCGCCGTGCTGCGCGAGCGGCTGATGGCGGCCGCGAGCGACAGGAGTGAGGACTGTCGCAATCACGGCCGCGGGGAGGGCCGCGGAGAGGCGGTTGACTAGGCTTCGCCTCATGCGGCGATTCTGGCAGTCCGGATTCTGGGGACGCGGCAAGGACGAGGACCACAAGAGCGCGGGGCAGGTGGCCGCCGCCGCGGCGGCCGAGCCCGCCCCCCTCCCCGCCCCCGACCCCGCCGCGGCGGCGTTCTTCGACGTCGACAACACGATGATGCGCGGCGCGTCGATCTACTACTTCGCGCGCGGACTCGCCGCCCGCAAGCTGTTCACCATGCGCGACCTCGCCATGTTCGCCTGGGGGCAGGCCGCGTTCCGGCTGCGCGGCAGCGAGAACTCCGAGCACATCGGCAGCGCCAAGGAGGCCGCGCTCGCGTTCGTCGCCGGGCAGAAGGTCAGCGCGATCGTCAGGCTGAGCGAGGAGATCTACGACGAGGTGATGGCCGACCGCATCTGGCACGGCACCCGCACCCTCGCCCTCCAGCACCTCGACTCCGGGCAGCAGGTGTGGCTCGTCACCGCCACGCCCGTCGAGGTCGCCCGGACGATCGCGCACCGGCTCGGCCTCACCGGCGCGCTCGGCACGGTCGCCGAGACCCGCGAGGGCCTCTACACCGGCCGGCTCGTCGGGAACCTGCTGCACGGGCCCGCCAAGGCGGAGGCCGTGCGGGCCCTGGCGCAGCGGGAGGGGCTCGACCTCGCGCGCTGCTCGGCCTACAGCGACTCGATCAACGACCTGCCGTTGCTGACCGCCGTCGGCCACCCGCACGCCGTGAACCCGGACGCCGAGCTGCGCGCCCACGCCCGCGACCACGGCTGGCCGATCCACGACTTCCGCACGGGCCGCAAGGTCACGATGGTCGCGCTGCCCGCCGCCGCGGGCGCCGGGGCCCTCGCGGGCGGCGTCGCGGCCGGCATCGCGCTGCGCCGCCACTACCGGACGAACTGACCGCCGCCGCTTCCCGACATCGACCGGCGAACGCGACCTAACGCGTTTGTCCCCCACGTCCTACCCTGTCCCCGTGAGCGTGGAGCTGAGGGTCCTGTCCGGGGTCGCCTGCCGGGGGCGGGACGTGACGAGCCCGCGCCTGCGCGGCCTGCTCGCGCTCCTCGCGGGCGAGCCGCGGGCGGGCGTGTCCGTCGCCCGGCTGGTGGAGGGGCTGTGGCCCGAGGAGCGTCCGGAGAATCCGGCCAAGGCGCTCCAGGTCGTCGTGTCCCGGGCGAGGTCGCAGCTGGGCGCGGACGTCGTCGCGAGCACGCCGACCGGGTACCGCATCGGCCTGGACGAGTCCGCGGTCGACGCCTCCGCGGTGGAGCTCGCGGCCTCCGCGAGCGCGCGCCGCTCCCGCGACGGCGACCACGCCGGCGCGCTCTCGCACGCCGAGGCGGGCCTGGCGCTCTGGGACGCCCCACCCGAACCGGACGACGCGGACGATCCGGTCTCCGTTCTGCGCGCGGCCCGGATCCCGACCTACTGGGCGCTGACGCGAGCCCGCGCCCTGGCCCTCGCGCGGCTCGGCCGGCACGCGGAGGGTTTCGAGGCGCTCACCCGCGCCGTCCGGGAGTATCCGCGCGACGAGGAACTGTTCGCGGAGCTGCTGCGGTGTGAGGCCGCGACGGCCGGGCCGTCGGCGGCGCTGGCGCGGTACGAGTCCTACCGGCGGTCGCTGCGCGACGACCTCGGCACCGATCCGGGTGGCGCGCTCCAGCGCGTCCAGCGGGAGTTGCTCCAGGACGAGGCGCCCGCCGTCCGGCGCGGCGTGGCGCACGAGCCGAACCCGCTGCTCGGCCGGGCCGGGGACCTCGCCGCCGTGCTCGACCTCGTGCGCGCGTCCCGCGTCACCTCGATCGTCGGGGCGGGCGGGCTGGGCAAGACGCGGCTGGCGAACGCCGTCGCGCGCGAGGCGCCGCAGCGGGCGGTGCACTACGTCCCCCTCGCCGGCGTCGCGCGGGACAAGGACGTGGCGGGCGAGGTCGCGTCCGTCCTCGGGGTCGGCGAGTCGCCGAGGGCCCACGGACGCGTCGGCGGGCCCTCCGACCTCGTCTCGGCGATCGCGGAGGTGCTCGGGCCCGGCTCGGTCCTGCTCGTGCTGGACAACTGCGAGCACGTCGTCGCGGGCGCCGCCGACCTCGCCGGCGCGCTGGTGTCGATGACGCGGGACCTGCGGATCCTCACCACGAGCCGCGCGCCGCTCGGGCTGTCGTCGGAGTCGGTGTACCCGCTGCCCGCGCTGGACCCGGCGACGTCGGCCGAGCTGTTCCGCCGGCGGGCGCACGCGGCGCGTCCCGGCGCCGCGCTGCCCTCCGGCGCGGTGGAGGAGCTCTGCCGCCGCCTGGACGGGCTGCCGCTCGCGATCGAGCTGGCGGCGGCGCGCGTCCGCGTCATGTCCGTGCCCGAGATCGCGCGCGGCCTGGACGACCGCTTCGCCCTGCTGCGCGGCAACGCGCGCGACGCGCCGTCCCGGCACCGGACCATGCGCGCGGTCGTGGACTGGAGCTGGAACCTCCTCTCCCCGCACGGCCGGGCGGCCATGCGGGCGCTGTCGGTCTTCCCGGGGGGCTTCACCGCGGACGCGGCCCGCCACGTCCTGGACGGCGGCGACGCGCTGGAGGTCCTGGAGGACCTCGTCGACCAGTCCCTCCTGGAACCCGTCGAGGGCGGCCCCGGGACGCGCTTCCGGATGCTGGAGAGCGTCCGCGAGTTCAGCGCGGCCCACCGGGAGGCCGAAGGGGAGACCGGCCGCGCGGTGGGCGGCCTGCTCGCCTGGGCGCGGGAGTTCGGCGCGGCGCACCACGACGCGCTGTTCGGCGCCGACCCGTTCGCGCCCGTCGAACGCGTGCGGGCCGAGCAGGACAACCTCCAGCAGGCGCTCCGCCACGGCCTCGACCGCCGGGACGGCCCGGCCGTCGCGGCGGTGACCGCCGTCCTCGGCGGGCTGTGGACCCTGGAGGCGGCCTACACCCGGCTGGCCGCCATGGCGGCGGAGACCGCCGGGCTCCTGAGCCGCCTGCGCCCCGGCCCCGGGGACGTCGAGGTCACGCGGACGGCGCTGACGCTCAACGTGCTCGCGACGGGCCTGGTCCAGGGGCCGCAGGCGACTCGCACGCTCGTCGCGCTGCGCCGTCTCCCGCCCGCGCCGCCGGAGGGCCTCGTCCCCGCGATGGCGACCGTGCTGGCCGCCCTGCCGGAGATCCTCGCGCCCGGCGGCTCCGTCCTGGAGGAGCTGTGCGGCCGGGACGAGCCGCTCGTCGCCGCCATCGCGAACTGCGCCGCCGGATACATCCGCGAACGGGACGGGGACGTGTCGGGCGCGCTCGCGGCGACCGAGGCGATGATCGGGGTCGGCTGCTCGCCGGACATCCCCTGGTGCCGGCTGCTCGCCCACTCGCGGCTCAGCGAACTGCTGATGCAGCTCGACCAGGCCGACCGGGCCCTGCACCATCTGCGGATATCGATGGAGCTGCTGGAGCGGTACCGGTGGCCCGACATGTTCGGGCTGATGTGGGCACTCGCATCGGCCCACGTCGCGCTGGGCGAGTACGACGAGGCCGAGCGGTGGCTCGACCAGTCGCTGGTCCACGGGCCGGACGAGTCCTTCGGCACGGCCTCCTTCAACCTGGGAGCGCGCGCGGAGATCGCCTTCGGCCGCGGCGACGCCGACACCGGTCTGCGCCTCTGGCGGGAGGCGGTGGAGCGGCTCGCCGCGGAGGACGGCCCGATGGCGCCGACCGGCCTCGACCCGTGGACGCTGGAGGCCCACTGCGTCACCGTCGTCGCGCACGCCCGGCACGGGCGCGTCGACCTGGTCGAGGACATCGTCGCCGGGCTCCCCGCCAAGCTGGCGGCGCTGGCCGACGGCCCGCCGTTCCCGATGCCCGCCTTCTACATGGACCTGCCGGTCACCGGCGGTCTGCTGCTGGCGCTCGCCATGGTCGACCTGGCCCGTCCCGGCGCCACGCCGGAGGTCCGCAGGCGGGCGGCGCGGGCGATCGCGCTGGCGCGGCGCCTCCACCACGTCCGGTCGTTCCAGCCGACGATGTCCTCGGCGGCGGCCGGCCGCGCCGCCGAGGACGCCGACGGGCCGGCGTACTCCGACGCGGTGTCGGAGTTCGCCGGCCTGGGCCGTGCGGAGCTGCTGGCCGCCGCCCGCGAGCTCGCGCGCGGGTTCTCGCGGGACCGGCGGGGCTAGCGGGGCGCCTTCCGGTCGAACAGCACCTTGGAGCAGGCGTAGCCGACGACGGCGAGGCCGGCGCACCACGCGACGGACACCGCCGCGTCCTGCCCGCTCGGGGTGCCGGTCAGCAGCCCCCGCAGCGTCTCGATCATCGGGGTGAACGGCTGGTACTCCGCGAACCACCGGACCCCGGCCGGCATCGACTCCGGCGGGACGATCGTGCTGCCGACGAACGGCAGGAACTGGATGATCAGCGGCGTGTTGCTCGCGCCCTCCGGGTTCTTGGCCAGCAGCCCGAGCATGACCGCGACCCAGGTCAGCGCGAACGTGAGCAGCACCAGCAGGCCGGCGGCCGCGAGCCAGTCCACCGCGCCGCCGCTCGTCCGGAATCCCATCGCGACCGCGGCGGCGACCACGGCGGCCGTGCTCAGCAGCGTCTGGATCATGCTGCCCGCGACATGCCCGGTGAGCAGCGACGACCGCGAGATCGGCATCGTCCGGAACCGGTCGACGATGCCCTCGGTCATGTCCACGCAGACCGACACCGACGTCGCCATGCAGCCGGACGCGACGGCCATCAGGATGATCCCCGGGGCGACGTACTGGATGTAGTCGCCCTTGGCCGCGCCGCCGACGCCCTCCCCCAGTGCGTTGCCGAACACGCCGACGAACAGCAGCATGATCATAATCGGCATCATCATCCCGCCGATCGTGAGCGACGGGTAGCGCAGCGCGTGCCGCAGGTTGCGGCGCAGCATCGTCGCGGAGTCGGCCGCCGCGTGCGTGAGCGTGGTCATCGCGAGGTCACCTTCTCGTGGTCCGTGCCCGTGAGGGCGAGGAAGACGTCGTCGAGGTCGGGGGTGTGCACGGACAGCTCGGCGACCTCGACCGAGGCGGCCTCCAGCCGTCCGAGCAGCGTCCGCAGGGAGGCGACGCCGCCGTCCCCGGGCACCTGGAGGGCGAGCGAGTCGTCGTCCCGCGTCACCGAGCCGAGCGTCCGCGCCGCCGCGTCGAGCGCCGCCAGGTCGGCGAACCGCAGCCGGACGTGCCCGCCCGGGACGAGCCGCTTCAGCTCCTCCGAGGTCCCCTCGGCGACGAGCCGTCCGCCGTCCAGGACCGCGATCCGGTCCGCGAGGTGGTCGGCCTCCTCCAGGTACTGCGTGGTCAGGAAGATCGTCACGCCGCTCCTGACCAGGCCGCGGATGAGCTCCCACGTGGTCCGGCGGCTGCGCGGGTCGAGCCCGGTCGTCGGCTCGTCCAGGAAGATGATCTGCGGGGCGCCGATCAGCGTCATCGCGATGTCGAGCCGCCGCCGCATCCCGCCCGAGTACGTGCCGGCCTTCCTGCCGGCCGCCTCCACCAGGTCGAACCGCTCCAGCATCTCGTCGGCGGCCCTCCGCCCGGCGGCCTTGCCGAGCCGGTGCAGGTCCGCCATGAGGATCAGGTTCTCCCGCCCCGTCAGCAGCCCGTCCACGGCCGAGTACTGCCCGGTCACGCCGATCGCCCGGCGCACCCCGTCGGGGTCCCTCCGCAGGTCCCGCCCTGCGACGCTGGCCTCGCCGCCGTCCGCGCGGAGCAGCGTGGAAAGGATGCGCACCGCCGTCGTCTTCCCGGCGCCGTTCGGCCCGAGCAGCGAGTAGACCGTCCCGCGCGGTACCTCGAAGTCGATCCCGTCGAGGACGGTCGTGTCCCCGAACGCCTTGCGCAGCCCGGTCACCTGGATGGCCGTCTGCCGTGCCTCGATGTTCATGCCCCGAAGCGTGCGCGCCCGCGGCTTCAGCCCGCTTTCACCCCGGTTTCGACCAGTCCGGGCGGCTGAAAGTCACCAGGCCAGAGGCAGCGTGTCCAGCCCCAGGACGAGGCTCGCGTGCTCCAGGGGCTCGGCGCCGGGGGCGACGCGGTAGTCCGGTATCCGGGCGTGCCATTCGCGCAGCGCGATCTGGAGTTCGAGCCGGGCCAGGTGCGCGCCGAGACAGCGGTGCGGACCCGCGCCGAAGGCGAGGTGGCGGGCCGGCGGGCGGTCGATGTCGACGGTGGAGGCGGCGGGCACGGCGCGGGGGTCGCGGGTCGCCATGCCGGTCGGCAGCATGACCATCTCCCCCGCCCTCATCGGGCAGCCGCGCACCTCGACGTCGCGGGTGAGCTTGCGGGCGGGCAGGACGGGCGCGTAGACGCGGAGGAACTCCTCGATCGCGTCCGGGACGACGTCGGGGTCGGAGGCGATGCGGACGCGGTCGGCGTCCTCCCTCGCCAGGTGCCAGAAGGTGTAGGACAGCTGGGCGGCGACGGTGTCGAGACCGGCGAGGAAGAGCAGGACGCACAGCTGGAGCAGCTCGTCGTCGGTGACGGGCCGCCCGTCGACGGCGAACCCGGTCGCGGCGCTGACCAGGTCTTCGCGCGGACGGGCGCGGCGGTCCCGGATGAGTTCGCCGAGGCAGGCCGTCAGCGCCCCCATGGCCTCGGCCCGGTCGCCGGTGGAGGGCCGCGAGTGCAGGATGGCGCGCTCCCACCCGAGGAACTCCTCCAGCCGCTCGGTGGGCAGGCCGACGAGTTCCAGGAAGATGGCGGTGGGGAAGAGGCGCGCGAAGTCGGTGACGAAGTCGCAGGAGCCGCGGGACGCGAAACCGTCGATCAGGGCGGCGCAGTGCCGGGTGATCCGCTCCCGGAGCACGGCGGCGGCGACGGGGGTGAAGAACGGCCGCAGTAACCGCCGCCACGTCGTGTGCAGCGGCGGGTCCAGCATGACCGGGATCCACTGGTGCGCCGGGTCGGGGTCGATGACGGCGATCGCGCGGCTGGAGAACGTCCCCGGGTCCTGGAAGGCGGCGAGGATGTCGTCGTACCGCGTCAGCACCCAGAACCCCGGCCCGGCGGTGCTGCGGAACGCCGGATGCGTCTCCCGCAGCTCGTCCATCCGCGCGTGGGCCGTCCCGGCGGGCCGCGGCCCGGCGAACGGGTCGAAGTCCACCTGCGGGCCGCCTGCCTCGCCGCGTTCCGTCCCGTCCCGCATCACGGCCTCCCCACGGAGTGTCTCCCGCTGGCCAGGATGACACGCCTCGTCCAGGACCGCCCGCCCGTCACGAGGAGGACAGTTCAGCAGCGAAGAGGGCCCGGACGCGAGACCAGGAGTCGGCCGACCCCCGTCGTAGATCAACTCGGGGGTCCTACGTCGACGGCGCGGGTTTCGGCGCGGGACGGGCGTATGTGGCGGTGATGAGGAGCGCCAGGAGCGCGGCCGTCAGGAGGAGGGTCCCCGGGATGCCCAGGGCGGGTGCGGCGAAGATCGTGAGGAGCACCAGGACGGCCGTGGCGACGAGGAGCCCCGGATGCGTGTTCATGCGCCGCATCGGGGCGTGCAGCGCCCACAGCATGACCAGCACGACGGCGACGGGGACGGCGACGGAGGCGGCCACCAGCCGGGCGCCCGCCTCGATGTGATGACCGGAGGAGGCCACCGCGGTCTCCAGGCCGGCGCCGAGGGCGGCGAGCGCGGCGAAGACGAAGTAGTGGCCGTATCCCCACAGGAAGGACCGGTCGCGGCGCCGTTCCAGGCCCTCGCCCGCCGGCTCGGAGAAGTAGATCCACCAGATCGCGAACAGGATGGCGAGCCCGGCGAGGGCGATCGTGACGAGCTCACCGCCCACGCCGCGCTTCACGGCGTCCTGCACCGCGTTCGTGGAGGCGAGCACGCTCTCCCCCAGCAGAATGATGGTGAACAGCCCGTACCGCTCGGCGATGTGGTGGGGGTGCCAGGTCGTCATGCCGGGCCGCTCCGCGACCGGCGGGACGGCCAGGTCGAGCGCCGCGCAGACGAAGAACACCCACATCGGGCCCTGGTCTGGCAGGGCGAGCCGCGCCACCCAGAACACCTGGACGATGGACAGGCCGATCGCGTACCGCAGGGCCGTGGCCCGGCCCTCGGGATGCGCGGCGGCCGCGCGCAGCCAGAGGGCGACGAGGCCGACCCGCATGACGAGGTAGCCGATCGTGACGGTGGTGAAGTCTCCGTCGAACGCGTCGGGGACCCCGGCCGCGAGGACGAGGACGCCCGCCATCTGCACGAACGTCAAGAGCCGGTACGGGACGTCGTCGGTGTCGTAGGCGGAGGCGAACCACGTGAAGTTCATCCACGCCCACCAGATCGCGAAGAACGTCATGAGGAACGGCGCGAGCGAGTCGCCCACGTGGCCGCTCTCGACGGCGTGGGCGAACCGTCCGGCGGCCTGGGAGACCGCCGCGACGAACGTCAGGTCGAAGAGCAGTTCCAGGGGGCTGGAGACGCGGTGGGGTTCGCCCAGGTCGCGAGCGACCATGCGGCTGCGGAGCGGCATGGCGCACACTCTAGGGCCGCCCACGACCGGTCAGAGAAAGGCGGGGCCCCGGCGCAGCAGCGTCTCGTAGAGCATGTGCTGGACGTTCTCGCGCACATGGTCGGTGATCTCGAAGACCGTCATGGGGTCGTCGGCGGCGTCCGCGTCGTAGCCGTCCAGCGTCATCGGCTCGCCGAACCGGATCACCCACTTGGACGGGAGCGGGACGAGCCCGGCGGGGCCGAGCAGCGGGAACGTCGGCGTGATCGGGAAGTAGGGGAGGCCGAGGAGGCGGGCCAGCGGACGCAGGTCGGCGATCTTGGGGTAGATCTCCTCCGCGCCGACGATGGCGCAGGGCACGATCGGGACCCCGGCGCGCAGCGCGGTGCCGACGAAGCCGCCGCGGCCGAAGCGCTGGAGCTTGTAGCGCTCGGAGAAGGGCTTGCCGACGCCCTTGAAGCCCTCGGGGAAGACGCCGACCAGCTCGCCCTTGGCGAGCAGGCGGGCGGCGTCGGCCTGGCAGGCGAGCGTGTGACCGGCCTTGCGGGACAGATGCCCGAGCAAGGGGATCTGGTAGACGAGGTCGGCGCCGAGGAGGCGGACCTGCCGGCCGGCGTGGTCGTGCAGGGCGACCGACAGCATGAGCGCGTCGAGGGGGATCGTGCCGGAGTGGTTGGCCACGAGGAGGGCGCCGCCCTCGGGGATGTTGTCCAGCCCGTCGAGTTCGACGCGGAACCAGTGCTCGTAGAGGGCTCGGGCCAGCGGCAGCAGGACGGTGGAGTTGAACTCGGGGTCGTAGCCGAACTCGTCGATCTCGTACTCGCCCGTCAGCCGGCGCCGCAGGAACGCCAGCCCGGACGCCAGGGCCTGCTCGAACCCGCCGCGCTCGGGCGGCCGGTCGTCGCCGGGCGGTTCCCCGCCCGGGGCGTCCTCGCGGACCGAGGCGAGCCGGATGACCTGCGCGCCCTCGTCGTCCCCGGGGTGCGCGTCGTCCATCATCTCGGCTCTCCTCTCAGGCGGGTCCAAACGGGTCAGGTCCGTCCCAGCAGGGCCGTCAGGCCGCCGCGGACGAAGCCGCGGGCGGCGGCGAAGTCGGCGAAGGCGGCCTCGGAGCTGTACTTCGGGTGCCACGCCAGCTCGCGCTCCAGCGCGGTGGTGTCGAGGACCCGGCCGTAGGTCAGCCAGCGCAGCAGCTCGGGCGAGAACCCCGACAGGCCAGCGAAGCGGCGCCCCATGTCGCCGAGGACCGCGATGGACGGCGACGGGACCGGCAGGTACGGCCGCCCGGCCCGGCGCAGGGCCTGCGACAGCAGCAGCACGCCGTCCCCGGCGACGTTGTAGCAGCCGGGGTGGTCCTCGACCGTCATGCGCCTCAGCACCTCGACGCCGTCGTCCTCGTGGACGAACTGCAACCGCGGGTCGAACCCGAGCACGGTCGGGACGACCGGGAGGCGCAGGTACCGGGTGAGAGGCGAGTCGACGCCGGGCCCGAGGAAGTTCGCGAACCGCAGCACCGACACGGCCAGGTCGGAGCGTCGCCGCATCAGCCCGCGGACGTAGCCCTCGACCTCGACGGCGTCCTTGGCGTAGCCGGACCTGGGCGCCTCGACGGGCTCGTCCCGCTCGGTGAACACGGCCGGGTCCATCGGAGAGGAGCCGTAGACGGCGGCCGACGACCGGACGACCAGCTTGCGCATGTCGGGCGAGCGCTGGCAGGCCGCGAGGAGCTGCATCGTCCCGATGACGTTCAGCTCCTTGACCTTCGCCCGCGGAACCGACGAGGACGTCACCAGGTTGAGGTGCACCACCGTGTCCACCGCGGCCGACGAGATGATCTTCGCGATGCCGGGCGTGCGGATGTCGACCCGGACGAACTCGGTGCGGCCGAGCGACTCGGCCGGCGGCACCGTGTCCACCCCGATGACACGCTCGATCCCCGGGTCGGCTTGCAGGGTGTTCGCGACCCGCGCCCCCAGGAAACGGGAGACGCCCGTGACGAGGACGACACGGGCCGCGGCGGCGGGCATGGACGACACTGGGCCCTACCCCTTCACGGCTGGACGGCCGGTGTGGTCGCTACTTCTTGTTGCGGCGCTGGATGCGCGTCTTCTTCAGAAGCTTGCGGTGCTTCTTCTTGGCCATCCTCTTGCGGCGCTTCTTGATGACAGAGCCCACGGAACCTCGCTCGGAGTCTCGGGTGATGTGCAGGAGACCTGCGTGCCGCCGGAGAGCGAGTCTCGGTAGGCGCGCACGGTCCGAGGCCCCAGGGTACCGCTGCGTGGGTGGAGATCATGCCGCGGCCTGCCCCGCGGCCCGGGGACGACCGGCGCGGACGGCGGCCGGCACCGCGCGTCGCACGGCGCCGGGCACCGTCCCTTCCGGGCGGGCGTGGCCGCCGGCCATCGCCCGTCCGTTCGGTGTCCGGACCGCTCTGCCGGTCCTCGTCCTTCTTCCCCAGCTTCGGGACGGCCCCTCGGGGCCCTCCCGACGCCCCCTGCGCGGCCGGGTGCTGAGTTCGCGGCGGGGTCATGCCCCGCCCCTACCCGTTATCCGGCTTCGATGTACGCGTCGCGCAGGTAATCGTGGACGGCCTGCTCGGGAACCCGGAACGAGCGGCCCACGCGGATCGCGGGGAGCTCGCCCGAGTGGACGAGGCGGTAGACGGTCATCTTGGACACCCGCATCACCGCCGCCACTTCGGCGACGGTCAGGAACCTGACCTCACTGAGAGGTCGCTCGCCTGAGGTCATCGGACGCCCTCTTCCACACGTGCCGCGCACCGGCCCTTCGGGTGACTTTGATCACGCACGTGTACTTCCTCCAGCGTAAATCGCGTACCGGCAGTCGCAAGAGGGGAGTTCCGCACATTTCCGTACCCGACCTGACCCCGGGGATACAGTGCTGATTCCTTACAGAGGGTGGACGCGACGGCACCGCGCGTGTCGTGACGAAAATTTGTTAACCAAAACCACGAAACGACCTTCGGTTCCGCAGCGTCAGATGCCTCTCGGCAAGCCCATGCGCCCCGTTACGGCAACCCTGTCACAGGGCGTGACAGGCGAGCGGTCGCCACCCAGGCGTCCCCACGGAGTAAGCCTCCGGATCGGGGGCTCAGCCGGACGGCCGCAGGCCCGCGCGATCAAGGATGTAGGCGGTCAGGGGCGCGTAGTGGGGCGCGGAGACGCCGTCGTCGAGCGGGACGACCACGTCGATCTTGCCTTCGGCGGCCCCGGCGAACAGGGCCGGGTCGTTACAGTCCGCGAACCCCACGGTGTCGATGCCCGCCTGCCCGGCCGCTCCGGCCCACCCGTGGTCGGCGATGGCCAGATCCGGCCAAATATGTGGTTTAGCTTCCACATTTTCCTCGGACCCGCTATCGGCCAGCTCGCTGAGCATGGCCTCCATCGGGCGCGAGTCGTGCGTGTGGTGCGTGCGGAGGTCCTCGCCCTCCAGCATCGCGACGCCCGGGGCGGCGTAGACGATGCGGCGCAGCTCCGAGCCGCCGTACCCGGCGTCGACCTCGTAGGTCCAGCCGGCCGCGGGCGTCAGCACCCGGCAGCCCGCCTCCTCCAGCGCCCGCGCGACCGCCTGGTACAGCGGCGTCAGCGTGGACGGATGCCCGGTCGCGAGGAGCACGCTCTCCCCGCGCCGGGCCGCGAGGCCGATGCGCTCCCCCATCGCCTCCAGCGTGTCGAGGGTGATCTCGGGATCGATGGTGTCGTCCCCGTACAGGTGCATCGGATCGGGGTGGACGCCGCACCGCTCCACCATCATCTCCAGCACGGACCGCTCCGACCACGAAGGCTTCAGCTCCAGGCCGAACTGGTAGTACGGGTTGCCGTTGGCCATCCGCCGGTAGTGCAGCAGGTTGTTCTGGCGCGGCGTGGCCACGTCGCCGGCGATCATCGTCCGGACGAGGTGGGCGCGCAGCTCGTCCCTGGTCGGCGCCGGGCCTCCGGACGCCGGAGCGGGCCGGTTCACTCGTCGGTCATCGGGTCGAGGCCGTGCTCGGGGAACACCGCGCGGCGCGTCGCCAGGACCGCCTGGTCCACGGGGCTGCCGGGGTCGTACCCGTCCCCCCACCTGCTGATCTCCACCGTCTCCGTCCCGTCCGTCATGCGGCGCGGGGCGATCTCCTCGGTCCGCTGCCGGACGAACTCGCGCCAGTCGTCCGGGGTCGCGGTGCCCGGCGGGACGGGGCCGCCCGCCGCCTCGGCGAGCAGGTGCGTCCACGCCCGCGGGACGACCTGCACCAGCTCGTAGCCGCCGCCGCCGGTGAGGACCCACCGGCCGCCGGCCGTCTCGTGCGCCAGCCGGTGCAGCATCGCGTACGCCGTCCGCTGCCCGTCCACGCTGAGGATCAGATGGGCGAGCGGGTCCAGCGCGTGGCCGTCGGCGCCCTGCTGGGTGACGAGGACGTCCGGGCGGAACCGGCGCAGCAGCGGCGGGACGATCGCCTCGAACGCGCGCAGCCACGGCCGGTCGCCGGTGCCGGGCGGGAGCGAGATGTTGACCGAGGTGCCGTCCGCGCCGGTCTCGTCGGGAAAGCCGGTGCCGGGGAACAGCGTCCGCGGCGACTCGTGGAGGCTGATCGTCAGCACGCGCGGGTCGTCGTAGAAGGCGGCCTGGACGCCGTCGCCGTGGTGGACGTCGATGTCGACGTACGCGACGCGCTCGGCCCCGTTCTCCAGGAGCCACGCGATCGCGACGGCCGGGTCGTTGTAGACGCAGAACCCACTGGCGGCGTCGCTCAGCGCGTGGTGCAGGCCGCCCGAGATGTTCGCGGCGTGCTCGGCGCGGCCCGTCCACACCGCCTCGGCGGCGGCCACCGACGCGCCCGCGACCAGGGCGGACGCCTCGTGCATGCCGAGGAACACCGGGTTGTCGGGGGTGCCGAGGCCGTGCCCGAGCTCCGGCAGCCCGGTGGCGCCGGAGTGCTTGACCGCCGCGATGTAGGACTCCTCGTGGACGAGCCGGAGCAGCTTGTCGTCCGCGGCCTCGAACGCCGAGACCCGCACGTTCGGGCGGTCCAGGACGCCGAGCCCGCGGGCGAGCGCCATCGTCAGCTCGACCCGCACGGGGTTCATGGGATGGCCGGGGCCGAAGTCGTAGGAGATGAGCCGCTCGTCCCAGAAGATCTCCAGGCCGCAGTTCTCGGGACCGGCGGACTGGGACGAATCGGAACTGCTCATGACCTCACGGTATCGCGCAGGGCATGTGACCTGGCCCACAGGCTCCCGCCCCGCGACGCCCCGCCCCGAGCTCGCCGCCGCAACATATCTGTGACGTGAGTTACATGCCGGAAACGGGCATACATCCGTCAGGCAGATATCTCCTCCGGGGGGTGCAAATGGACGGCGACCCGAGCGTTCGAAGCCGAGCGATCAGCAACGCGCTCCGTCTGAGCGTCCGCCCGTTCCTGCACTACATGCCCGGCCACGCGACGAGCATCCGCACCGCGCGCTCGACGGTGGACGCCGCGTCCCTGCTGCTGCGACACAGCCCGAACGTGCGGGTCGAGTCGCTGAACGCCCCCGCGCCCGGGGACGACGGCGGCCTCCCGGTCAGGGGCGAGTGGATCGTTCCGCGCGACGCCGCGGAGGAGAACGCCCCCGGCGCCGTCCTCTACCTGCACGGCGGCGGCTACGTCTTCTGCTCGCCCCGCACCCACCGCCCCATCACCTCGCGGCTCGCGCTCGACACGGGCCTGCCGATCCTCGCCCCCCGGTACCGGCTCGCGCCCGAGCACCCGTTCCCGGCGCCGCTGGAGGACGCCGTCGCCGCCTACCGCTGGCTGCTCGCGCGGGGCGTGCCGGCGTCCGGCATCGTCCTCGCGGGCGACTCGGCGGGCGGGCACCTGTCCGCCGCGCTGACCGGCGAGCTGTGCCGCCAGGGCCTGCCGGGCCCGGCCGGGCTCATGCTGTTCTCCCCGTGGGTCGACCTGACCTGCGAGCTGTCGATGGGCGCGCAGAGCCGCGCCCGCGACCCCTACATCAGCGCGTCGTCGGCGCGCCGGGTCGCACGCCTCGTCGTCGGTCCGACCGGGTTCGCGGACCCGCGGCTGGCCCTGCTCACCTGCGCCTGGAACGACATGCCGCCCGTCCTCATCCAGGTGGGCGGCGCCGAGGTCCTGCGCACCGAGGCCGAGGCGTTCGCCGACGCCCTGCGCCGCGCCGGCGCCCACTGCGACCTCCAGATCTGGAAGGGGCAGATGCACGTCTTCCAGATCCTGAACCGCGTCCTCCCGGAAGCGAGCGCCGCCATGCGGGACGCCGCCCACTTCGTCCGGACCGTCACGGGCGGGACGGGCAAGCACCCCCGGGCGAGGAAGCGCTCCAAGGCCGCCTAGTCCCGGCGGTCCGGCCGCTTCGCCAGGAGCCCGGCCAGCAGGGCGGCCGCGTGGTCGGCCATGAAGCGCGGGACCCGCGCCCTGAGCAGCGCCCTGTGCAGGGCGGACGCCGGGAGCGGCGTCCCGCTCGGACGTTCGCGCCGTTCATCCATCCGGGCCCCCAGAACTCCAAGATCAAATCGATGGTAGCCGGGTGGCCCCGGCCATGCCGCCGAAATAATGATCTTTTCCTACGCCCCGCACGGACCTCGTCACGCTCAGTCCGCATCGCGCGTTCGCGGCTCCGGGTCAGAAGCGGCCGGCGGGCTCGGGGTCGAGGGTCTCGTCGCCCGCGCGGCGGCCGCGGCCGGTGGTGAGGAAGCCCACCAGCGCGGCCAGCGCCGCGCCGCCCTCGCCGGCAAGGCTGATCGTCTTCTCGAGGTACCAGACGGGTTCGTGCATGTCCGGCAGCGGGCCGAGCGCGCCCGCGTCGACGTAGTAGTAGAGCACGACGGCGCCCGCCGCACTGGCCGCGACGAGGAAGGCGAGCGCGTACGCCCAGCGGGTCGCGTAGGTCAGGACGATCACCGCGACCACCCCGGCGACCGCGGCCTGGAGGCGGAACAGCAGGTCACCGTCGATGGAGCCGCCCCGCACGAAGGCCATGTCGGGCGCGAACTTCCAGTGCACGATCGCGTCGGCCGCCAGCCCGGCGGCGACGATCAGGCGGATGATGAGTCCCATACCTCTTACACGGACGCGGCCGCGGCCCGGCTCAACGCTCCGGGCGATCACGGGCCGCCGTCACGGCGTCAGCCGCTCGCGAGCTCGCGTCCCCGGTTGCGGGCCGCCTCGATGGCCTCCAGGACGGCGGCCCTGACGCCGTGCCGCTCCAGCTCGCGGATCGCCGAGATCGTCGTCCCGCCCGGGGACGTCACGGCCTCGCGCAGCAGCACCGGGTGCTCCCCGGAGTCGCGGAGCATGATCGCGGCGCCGACCGCCGACTGGATGACCATCTCCAGCGCGGCGGCGCGCGGCATGCCGAGCAGGATGCCCGCGTCCACCATCGCCTCGACGAGGTAGTAGAAGTACGCCGGCCCGCTGCCGGACAGGGCGGTGGCGCCGTCCTGGAGCGACTCGGGGATGCGCAGCACCTTGCCGACCGGCGACAGCAGCTCCTCGGCCAGCTTCAGGTGCTCCTCGCCCGCGTGCGACCCGGGCGAGATGACGCTCATCGCCTCGTCCACGTGGACGGGCGTGTTCGACATGACGCGGACGACCGGCACCCCCTCCGGCAGCCGCGCCTCGACGAACCCCGTCGTGATGCCCGCCGCCATCGAGATCACCAGCCGGCCGGGCGGCACGTGCCGGCCGACCTCGTCCAGCAGGGCCCCCATGTCCTGCGGCTTCACCGCGAGGACCAGGGTCTCGGCCGTCGCGGCGGCCTCCGCGTTCGGCACGACCTCGACGCCGTAGCGCTCCCGCAGCAGCGCCCCCCGCTCCTCCCGGCGCGCGGTGGCGATCAGCTCGGACGGGCGGCGGCCGGCCCGGAGCACTCCGGACAGCAGCGCCTCGCCCATCTTCCCGGCACCCAGAATCGCGATCATCGACATACCTTGACGTGGGGTTCCAAACGACCGGTCCAGCCTATCGCCGGGCCGGTCGGCGCCGCCCGGCGACCGGCCGCGGGGCCGCTCCCGGGTCCGCCCTAGGACCGCCCCATGAGGGAGCGCATGAAGAAGCGCAGGTTGGCGGGCCGCTCGGCGAGCCGCCGCATGAAATACTGGTACCACTCGCGGCCGTAGGCGACGTAGACGCGGACCTGGGCGCCCTCCGCGGCGAGGCGCCGCTGCTCCTGCGGGCGGATCCCATAGAGCATCTGGTACTCGAAGCTGTCGTCGTCGCGGTCGTACAGCACCGCCAGCGCACCGGCGATCTCGATGAGCCGGGGGTCGTGCGTGGCCAGCATCGGGTACCCCTTGCCTGCCATCAGCACCTTCATGCACCGCACGTACGACCTGTCGACCTCCTCCTTGTCGGTGAAGGCGACCGCCGCGGGCGCCGCGTAGGCGCCCTTGCACAGCCTTACCCGCGACCCCTCGTAGGCCAGTTCCGCGCAGTGTTCCTCTGCCCGACGCAGATACGCCTGGACCACCGCGCCCACGTCCGGGTAGTCCCGCCGCAGTTCGTGGACGGCTCGCAGCGTCGTGTCGACGGCCGTGTGCTCCTCCATGTCGAGGGTGACCGTCGTGCCGGCCGAGCGGGCGGCGGCGCACACCCGCCGCGCGTTTTCCAGGGCGAGTCCTTCGTCGAAGGTCCGCCCGATGGCCGACAGCTTGAGCGACACCTCGGCGCGCGTCCCGAACCCGGCGGCGCCCAGCCGTCCCAGAAGCTCGACATAGTGCGCGGCGTTCGCCTCGGCGCGGCCCTCGTCGTGCGTGTCCTCGCCGAGGACGTCCAGGCTGACGAGCAGGCCCTCGCCGGTCAGCCCGGCCGTGACGCGCAGGGCGTCGTCGATCGTCTCACCGGCGACGAAGCGGCGGACCACGTCGCCGGTGAACGGCGCGGTCTCCACCACTCTGCGCGCGCCTCCGCTGCGCGACGCGACCAGCAACGCCTGACGAAGCACTGTGCGAACCCCTCGTCCCCTGGGCCTACCGTCCCAGGTTATGCCGCCGGGGCTCCGGGCTCACGACACGGTGCCGAGGCTGTTCCCGGCGCCGTACTGCTGCACGTACTCCTTCATCCGCGCGGTCTTGACCGCCTCGAAGAGGGCCTTCGCCTTCGTCCCGTCCAGGAACACGACGCTCTGCCGCTTGCGCATGCCGGTGCCCTTGTGCGGAAGCGTCATGAACATCACGTCGGACGCGCGGACGCTGCGCATGCTGAGCGCCAGCGAGCGCAGGTCGCCCGCCGACACCCCCTCGTCCACGCTGATCGACTTGGTGAGCGCCGACAGGAACCGGTCGAGCTTGAGCGGGTTGGTGAGCGTGCCCCGGTCGGCGGCCTGCTTGGCGAGCGCGCCGAGGAACGCCTGCTGCCGCTTGATCCGGTCGAAGTCGCCGTTCGGCAGGTTGTAGCGCTGCCGGA
The DNA here is from genome assembly GCF_040653175.1 of Actinomadura sp. NPDC048032. Taxonomy (NCBI): domain Bacteria; kingdom Bacillati; phylum Actinomycetota; class Actinomycetes; order Streptosporangiales; family Thermomonosporaceae; genus Actinomadura; species Actinomadura sp. NPDC048032. The sequence continues at coordinate 4,943 of NZ_JBEZJP010000001.1, read as the reverse complement.
CGAACAGCAGCGCGTCCTCGCCGTTCAGCTTCTGCCGTCCCGCCTCCCAGCGCTTCTTGCGCGCCGGGTCGTACACGCCCTGCTTGATGTTGACCGTGACGCCGCCGAGCGCGTCCGTCATCGACTTGAAGCCCTCGAAGTCGATCGCCCCGTAGTGGTCGATGCGGATGCCGGTGAGGTTCTCCATGGTCTCGATCAGCAGCTTCGGCCCGCCGAACGAGAACGCCGCGTTGATCTTCTGCGGCCCGTAGCCGGGGATCTCCACCCACGAGTCGCGCGGGAAGGAGACGATGTAGGCCTTCTTCCGGTCCGCCGGCAGGTGCAGCAGCATGATCGTGTCGGTGCGCTGCTGCCCCGGCTTCCAGACCTGGTTGCCCTCGCCGGTCGTCGCGTCGGCCCGCGAGTCCGAGCCGACGAGCAGCCAGTTCTCCGTCCCCTCGACGTTCGCGCCCGGGCGGTTCGGGGAGTCGTCCGGCATCACGCCCTTGAGCCGGTCGATGTTGCCGTTGTAGGACGACTGCCGCTGCCACGCCAGCCCGCCGAGCCCGGCCACGACCAGCGCCACGAACACCCCGACCGCGATCAGGACGCGGGGCCACCGCCGCCTGCGCCGCGTCTCGGCGCCGCCGTCCGGGCCGCCGCCCCAGAACGCGGCGTCGGCGTCCGGCGCCGGGGCCTGCGGTGCCCCCGGCACCCCGGGCCCCGCGGGCTCGGGCGCCCCCTCGTCGGGCCTCGGGGGCACCGGAGAGCCGTGAAGATCTGGGGAGGTCATGGCGCGAAGCTACCAGCAGCACCCGGCAGGGATGGCCGACTTCGGCCCACCTGTCCGGTTGCGGCGCAACGGGGCGTCCGTGTAAACCCGGCTCCCCGTTCGCGGGTCGCTCACCCGCTCCGGCGGCGGAGCGTGACCGCCCCGAGCAGCAGCGCGACCACCACGAAGCCGGCGATCACGGAGACGTCCAGAGCCAGGGTGCCGGTGAAGTCGGGGCTGGAGCTGATCTCCTGCATGCCCTCGACCGCGTAGGACAGCGGCAGCACGTCCGCGATCGCCTGCAGCCAGGACGCCATGTCCGCGCGCGGGACGATCAGGCCGCAGAGCAGCAGCTGCGGCAGGACGAACGCCGGCATGAACTGGACGGCCTGGAACTCGGTCCGGGCGAACGCGCTGGCGAACAGCCCGAGGGCCATGCCGAGCAGCGCGTCCAGCAGGGAGACCAGGACCAGGGACGCCAGCGAGCCGCTCAGATCGAGGCCGAGCCACGTCAGCGAGACGGCCAGCACCACGGCGACCTGGACGAGCGCCAGCAGGCCGAAGGCCAGCGCGTAGCCGAGCAGCAGGTCGAGCTTGCCGAGCGGCATCGTCATCAGCCGTTCGAGGGTGCCGCCGGTGCGCTCGCGGAGGGTGGCGACGCTGGCCACGACGAACATGACGATGAAGGGGAACAGGCCGAGCAGCATGGGCCCGATCCGGTCGAACACCATCGGCTGGTCGAACACGTACCGCAGCAGGATCATCAGCAGCGTCGGCACGCCGATCAGCAGGGCGAGCGTGCGGTGGTCGTGCTTGAGCTGCGCCAGGATGCGCCGCATCGTGGCGAAGGTGATCGCGGTGCTCATGACGGGCTCCCGGCCCTCTCGTGGATCAGGTGGAGGAACGCCTCTTCGAGGTCGGCGGCGCCGGTGCGCGAGCGCAGGCCGTCCGGGGTGCCGTCGGCGAGGACCGCGCCCTCGCGCATCAGCAGCAGGCGGTCGGTGCGCCCCGCCTCGTCCATGACGTGGCTGGACACGACCAGCGTGGCGCCCCGTTCGGCGAGCTCGCGGAACAGCTCCCACAGCTCCTGCCGCAGCACCGGGTCGAGCCCCACGGTCGGCTCGTCCAGGACGAGCAGCTCGGGCGCGCCGAGCAGCGCCGCGGCGAGGTTGACGCGGCTGAGCTGCCCGCCCGACAGCGTCGCCGCCGTCTGGTCGCGGCTGCGGCCGAGCCCGACCTCGTCGATGACGCGGGCCACGTCCGAGCGCGGGGCGCGCAGCACGGACGCGAAGTAGCGCAGGTTCTCGGCGACGGTCAGGTCGGCGTAGACGGCCGGCCTCTGCGTCGCGTACCCGACGCGGCGCCGGAGGCCGGGCGACCCGGCGGGCTCGCCGAGCACGGTCACCGCGCCGCTCCGCACGATCTGGACGCCGACGAGCGCCCGCATCAGGGTCGTCTTCCCGCAGCCGCTCGGGCCCAGCAGCCCCACGATCGAACCGCGCGGGACGTCGAAGGTGATCCCGTGCAGCACCTCCCGGCCGCCCCGGTCGACCCGCAGGTCGCGCACCCGCACCGCGGGCTCGGACGCGCCGCCCGCCGGACTAGAACTCATCATGTGTTGAATTTAGGCCGGTGCGAGACCGCGGTCAAGGGGCCGAAGGCCCCACAGGAAAGGGGAGGACCCGCCCGGGACGCGGGGGCGGAGAGGGATGAGGGCTCAGGAGGTGAGGTAGCGCTGGAGGGTCGGGGCCACCAGCTCGATCAGCTCGTCCTCGGAGGCGGATGCCAGCGGCTCGACGCGCAGGACGTGGCGCAGGACCATCAGGCCGATCATCTGGCCCGCGGCCGCCTGGATGCCGAGCGGCGACGCCTCGGTGGCCTGCGAGGCCCGCCCGAACAGCGCGGACGCGACGAACTCGCGCAGCAGCGCGGCCGCCCGCTCGTTCGTCATCGCCGAGCGGATCATCGCGAGCAGCGGGGCGCGGCGCTCGTCGTCCTCCCAGACGTGCAGGAAGGTGCGGATCAGCCCCTCGCCGAGTCGGTCGGGAGGGAACGACATGATGCGCGGCAGCAGGACCGACGGGTCCACCGGGAAGCGCATCGCCTCGACGAACACGCCCTCCTTGTTGCCGAAGAAGTGATGCACGAGCGCGGGGTCGACCTCCGCGGCGCGGGCGATGGCGCGCAGCGACGCGCCGTCGTAGCCCTTCTCGGCGAACAGGTCCCGCGCCGCGGCGAGGATCTTCTCGCGCGTCTCCGTCGGACCGGGCCTGCGCCCCGGGCCCCGCCCCCGCGTCCGGCCCCGGGGGTCGCTCACCGGCGCACGCCCCGGCGGGTGATCTCCCCGGCCGAGGTGACCTCCCAGGTGTGGGCGGCGGCGGCCAGGTGCAGGCGCGCGAACGCGAGGGCCTCGGCGAGGTCCTCCATCCGCTCGATCCGGCTGGACGCGCGCCGCGTGTTGACCTCCAGGACGATGTGCCCCTTGAACCCGCCCTCGGCGAGGTTCTCCAGCATCGTCCCGCACGGCTGGTTGCCCCGGCCGGGAACGAGGTGCTCGTCCTTGTTCGTGATGCCGACCCCGTCGGCGAGGTGGATGTGGCGCAGACGGTCGCCCAGGCTCCCCGCCATGTCGATGGCGTCCGACCCCGAGACGGCGGTGTGCGACAGGTCGAGGGTCACGTGCGGGTAGTCCTGGTCGACGGGGTTCCAGTCGGGCAGGTACATGCCCGCCTCGGCGCCGCGCGCCTTGAGCGGGAACATGTTCTCGACCGCGAACAGCACGTCCGTCTCGTCCTGCATCCGGGCGAGGCCCTCGACGAACTCCTTCGCGTAGTCGCGCTGCCAGCGGAACGGCGGGTGCACGACGACGACCTCGGCGCCCAGTTCCTCGGCGACGTCCTTGGAGCGCACCAGCTTGCCCCAGGGGTCGCGCCCCCAGACCCGCTGGGTGAGCAGAAGGCACGGCGCGTGGATCGACTTGATGGGGACCTGGTGGTAGTCCGACAGCCGGCGCAGGACGTTCAGGTCCTGCGACGAGGCGTCCGTCGAGACCATGACCTCGATGCCGTCGTAGCCCAGCAGCGAGGCGATCTCGAAGGCGCTCGGGACCTTCTCCGGGTACACCGACGCTGTGGAGAGCGTGATCGGCGCGTCCGGTACGCGGAGCGCCGGTGAAGGGGCGCCGTTGTGCTGCGGGGCCAAGGCTTCCTCGCCATGAATGATCGCTCGGCTGTGTCGTAGAAGAGAGCCTATGCCGCCGCGGCCGTGATGAAACACTCGCCGGGAGTGATCTCGCTTGCTCCGCCCGCGGCGCGGCTACCCTCTGTCTCCGTGGCCGAGATCGCGCGGGGCGCCGTGCCCAGCCCCAACATCTGGAACTCCCCCCAGGTCTACGAGCTGGAGAACCGCGCCGTCGACCCCGACGGCGTGCTGGCCGGCGCCATGCGCGCGATCCGCCCCTGGGACGGCGCCGACGTCCTCGACGTCGGCTGCGGCACCGGCTTCCACCTGCCGTTCTTCGCCGAGGACGCGCGCCGGGTGATCGGCGTGGAGCCGCACGCCGGCCTCGCCTCGGCCGCGGCGCGCCGCACGCGGGACCTTCCCCACGTCACCGTGCGCACGGGCGCCGCGCAGGCGCTGCCGCTCCCGGACGCGTCCGTCGACGTCGCCCACGCGCGGTGGGCCTACTTCTTCGGCCCCGGATGCGAGCCGGGCCTCGCCGAACTGGACCGGGTCGTCCGGCGGGGCGGCGCGATCCTCATCATCGACAACGACGCCACCCGCTCCACGTTCGGCCGCTGGTTCCAGCGGAGCCTGCCGAAGTACGACCCCGGCGCCGTCGAGCGGTTCTGGACGCGGCGCGGCTTCCACCGGGAAGCGCTGACGATCCGGTGGGCGTTCCAGAGCCGCGAGGACCTGGCCGCCGTCCTGCGGATCGAGTTCCCCCGCGATCTCGCCGACGCCTGCCTGCGCGAACTCCCCGGCCTGGAGGTGGACTATGCCGTGAATTTGTGGTGGCGTTGCCCCTGAGTTACCAGTCGGTTGGGAATTCGGGAGGAACGCACCATGGGTCGCGCCGCCACGAGCCGAGTCACCGCCGGGAGGGCGCTCGGCGGTCTCCTCGCCGCCACCGCCCTCGGCGCGGCCGGCGCCGGCGCCGGGCTGGTCGCCCAGCGCCGCGCCATGCGCCGCC